>CAZCKI010000204.1:0-6147 GCA_964498815.1 uncultured Burkholderiales bacterium | reverse complement strand
AGTGCGCTGTGGGCGAAAATGGGGCTGGGCCGATGTAGGTTCTCAGAATAAATTAAAAAATTCTCACTACTTTAAAAGGGTGCGGCGACCCGCCAAGAGCGAGGCATAAATTTGTGATGTGACGTAAAACAAGGAAGGGGCCCAATCGGGCCCCTTCTTCACTTTGGAATCAAGCGTTGCGGATCGCGGCATCAACGCCCGCTCGAAGCGGTTCGTGTGGGCCAGCAAATCATGCCAGCTCGATCAATTCTTCCGGGCTCAGGACGTAACCGCTGTAATCCCGTAGTTGTTCGACGGCAAGATCGATAAACGCCCGAGCGCGAGCTGGTTGAGAATCGCGACTGCCGTAGTAAATCCACAAGCTGACATGGTCGACCACATGATCGATCAGCAATGGGACCAATTGGCCAGAACGAAAGTATGGGGCGGCTGTTACTCCTGACACTTGGGCAATAACCTGCCCGGCCAACGCCGTTTGCAACTCCAGTTGTTCGTCATTTGTGCAAAATGCTGGGACGACATGCTGGTCGACCACGCCGTCCCCAACCTTGACGTGCCACGGCACGACTCGGCCCGTACTGGGATGTCGAAACGCGCTACACCGGTGCGATGCGAGCTCGTTCAAGCTCTCAGGGGCGCCGTGCTGCTTCAAATAGTCGGGTGACGCGCAAATGATCAACTGCAACGGCAACAGTCGCCGAGCGATAGTCCCCTCTTTTGGAGATGCCCCCATCCGAAAACCCACATCCACCCGATCCTCTACCCAGTTGCCCACCCGGTCGTCGAGCTGAACGTCCGGCTGCACCTCTGGGTATTGCTGACAAAACTCTCTCAGTACTGACGTGATCACCGGCCGAAATGTCGAGTGCGGACCAACAATACGCAGCGGCCCGGCGATCTCTTCACGCGTCTGCTTGGCGGTCTGCAGTGCGCGGTTCAGTCCCTGCAATGCCGGCTGGACCGTGTCCAGAAACTGCCGCCCCTCCTCCGTTAGCGCCATGCTGCGCGTCGTCCGGTGGAACAAGCGGACGCCCAGGTGGTGCTCAAGCTGTGCCAACGCCTTGCTGGCGGCCTGCGGGCTCAGTCCCTGCGCCGCTGCGGCCTTGCGCAAGCTACCCAATTCAGCCGCTTTGACGAAGGTGGATATGGAACGTAACTCGTTGATCGCCATGAGGCCCCGCCTGCCAATTGTCATGAATTAGTTGTTAATGCATCAATCGATTAGATACTACTCCGATGCCAATAGCCTGCGTAAAGTACACCTCATCGAATCGGCGACGCGCCGGCCGCCGAACATGAGGAGAACTGACTATGCAATTTGTGACTTTGAACAATGGCATCTCCATGCCCGCCCTGGGATACGGCGTATTCCAGATTCCCGATGCCCAAGAATGCGAACGCTGTGTTATCACCGCCATCGAGGTCGGTTACCGGTTGATCGACACCGCCGCCTCCTACCTCAACGAAGAAGCCGTCGGCAAGGGCCTCAAGGCCAGCGGCGTCCAGCGCCAAGAGCTGTTCGTCACATCCAAGCTTTGGGTGCAACACGCCGGCTACGAGCGCACCCGGCAAGCCATTGACGACTCCCTGCGCCGGCTGCAGCTTGACTATCTGGACCTCTACCTAATCCATCAACCCTTCGGCGACGTGCATGGCTCCTGGCGGGCAATGCAGGAGGCCTACCGCGTCGGCAAACTGCGCGCCATCGGCGTCAGCAACTTCCAGCCGGACCGCCTGATGGACATCATCGCCTTCAACGAGGTGAAGCCCGCCATCAATCAGATTGAAGTGAATCCTTTCCACCAGCAGGCCGATAGCGTTTTGTTCATGAAGGAAAACGGCGTGCAGGCCGAAGCTTGGGCTCCGTTCGCCGAGGGCCGGAACAACCTGTTCCAGAACAACATCCTTGTTGGCATTGCCGGCAAGCACGGCAAATCCGTCGGGCAAGTCGTGCTCCGTTGGCTGGTTCAGCGAGGCGTCGTGGCGCTGGCCAAATCCGTCCGGCGGGAACGCATGGCCGAGAACCTTAACGTCCTCGATTTTGCGCTGGAGGAATCGGACATGGTGGCCATCGCCACGCTGGAGACGGGGACCAGCAGTTTCTTCTCGCACCGCGACCCGGCGATGGTCAAGTGGATGAGCGAACGCAAGCTCGACATTTGATCACCACGAATTCAAACGAGGCGACACACATGATCGCAGACTCCACACATACCAGGCAGGCTGCCCCGAACATCCTGCTGGCGATCATCGTCGCGAGCTATCTGATGATCGTGGTCGATATCTCGATTGTTATCACCGGCTTGCCCAAGATTCAAGCCGGTCTCGGCTTTACGTCGGCCGAGCTTTCCTGGGTGCAGAACGCCTACACGCTTGCCTTCGGCGGACTACTGCTGCTCGGCGCCCGGGCCGGAGACATCCTGGGACGTAAGCGGATGTACCTCGTCGGCACGGCCGTCTTCACCCTAGCATCGTTAGCCATCGGGATCGCACAATCACCGGCGTGGCTGCTTGCGTTTCGCGCCGTACAGGGCGTAGGCGCTGCGGTGCTGGCGCCATCAACGCTAGCCCTGCTATCGACAAATTTCGCGGAAGGTCCGGAACGCACGCGCGCACTGTCCCTTTATGCTGCGGCAGCGGGATTGGGCGCAATTCTCGGCCTGGTGCTGGGGGGCTTGGTCGCCGATCTGATCTCATGGCGCGTCGGCTTTTTCATCAATCTGCCGATTGGCCTGGCCCTGATCGTCGGTGCGCGCCGCCACTTCGTGGAAACACCAAAGCGCGCAGGCCAGTTTGATCTCCGCGGTGCGATCAGTTCCACGGTAGGCATGGTGGCATTGGTATACGGCATCGTGAGAGCGGCGGACATTGGATGGGGTGATCGCGAAACCGTGGCGTCCCTGATCGTTGGCGTTACGTTGCTCGCATCCTTCGTGGCAATAGAAGCGCGCGCCAAACAGCCAATCCTGCCACTACGCTTGTTTGCAAACGCCAGCCGCTCGGGCGCGTATCTCGCACGCATGCTGTTCCTGGGAGGGATGGTCGGCTTCTGGTTCTTCTCGACCCAATACTTGCAACACGTACTCGGCTTTACGCCACTCCAGGCCGGCCTGGCCTTCATGCCGGTTGCGGTTCCCAACTTGATCGCCGCCGTCATGGTCCCGCGGCTTACCAGATTGCTAGGCACTGGCGGCCTGTTGGTCAGCGGACTTGCAGTCGCAATCGCGGGCTTGCTGTGGCTGGGACAGGCGACAGCACACACGCCGTACCTGGTTGGTGTGGCCCTGCCGATGGTGCTCATCGGTTTCGGCCAAGGTGCCGTGCTTGCCCCGCTGACCATAGCGGCGGTGGCCAGCGTTGTATCCGAAGATGCCGGCGCGGCGTCGGGCATGGTCAATGTTGCCCATCAACTTGGCGGCTCTCTGGGGTTGGGGGTGCTGGTCGTTGTGTTCGCGGCAGCCAAGCCCACCGGGCTCAGTAGCACAGAGGGACTGGCTCACCAGATCGCCGCTGCGATCAATGGTGGCGCGGCCATGCTGTCATTGGCTGTAATCGTCGTGCTCGTTCTCATCATTCCCGCTCTCAAGCGAAAGCATGTCACACCGACGACGGTTGATATCGGCGCGGCCGGACCGGAAATTTCATAGCGCCTTCAGCAAAACAACTTCCATCGATCTCAACGAGAACAAACAAGGTTTCCCCAATGAAAAATCTATTCACCACGCTGCTAGCGAGCCTATCAATCATGTTGCTCACGCCCACTAGCTACGCCCAAACGGGCGCGGCCAATGCTGTTCCCAGTCAGGATTCGACGCCAATCGCGGTCATCACGCATCAGGCATCACGCGCGTCGTTTGATGGCGCCCCCGAGCATTTCACCGGCAAGGTGCACGTCGAAATGCTTTTTTCTCCCGCCGCCCCTGCCCGGACCTCGGCGGCATGTGTAACGTTCGCGCCCGGCGCCAGAACCGACTGGCATGTACATCCGATCGGCCAAACACTTGCAGTCACGGCAGGGGCCGGTTTCATCCAGTTCTGGGGCGGGCCCGTTCAAGCCATCGGTGTTGGCGACGTCGTTTGGATCCCGCCGTACCAAAGGCATTGGCACGGAGCCGCGCCGGATAGCTCCATGACCCACCTAGCCGTGCAAGAGCAGCTCGACGGCAAGTCGGTTGACTGGCAGGAGAAGGTGTCCGATGCGCAGTATTCAGGCAAGCAGGTAGAAGCCTTGCCGGCGCAGACGCAAACCAGCCAGTCTCCGAAGACGACCGAGCCCAGCCGTGCTCAACAGTTGATGGGCAGCATTGCGCCGAAGCTCGCTGAACTGACCGACAAGGTGCTCTTCGGTGACGTTTGGCAGCGACCAGGCCTTTCGAAACGGGATCGCAGCCTGGTTACCGTCAGCGCCCTGATCGCCATGAACCGCCCGGACCAACTGCGTTCACACCTGATCCTGGCGCGTGAGAACGGCCTGACGGAGCCCGAAATCGTCGAGACGATTACCCAACTGGCTTTTTATGCCGGCTGGCCCAATGCGGTCACGGCCGTCTCGGTGGCCAAGAGTGTCTTTGAGAAGGACTCCCATTGATGAGCCAGATATGAGGGGATGGAGTAACGAGTGCCCCATGGCGGTGTTTGCCAAAGCTTATCGCCGGATACGATCAACCGTGACGAAGAAGTCCGTCACGATCAGAAAAGGAGAATTGACATGAAAAGTATTAAATTGAAAGCAGCCCTCTTGGCAACCGCTGTTGGAGTTTCCGCGGGTGGCGCTTGCGCGGCGGACTACAGGGAAAACCCATTCACATTGGTCTATGACGGCGCGATCACAAAAAACGAGCCGGGCAAGGTCAATATTCACCCGGTCACTTACAAGCTCAACGGCCTGAGCATTTCCGCCAACGTCTACACCCCGGCGAACTACGATCCGAAGAGGAACTATCCCACCATCGTCGTGGCGCATCCCAATGGTGGCGTGAAGGAGCAGGTCGCGGGCCTATATGCTCAACGCCTGTCGGAAGAGGGCTACATCACGATCACTGCCGATGCCGCATACCAGGGTGCAAGCGAAGGACAGCCGCGCAACGTGGACAAGCCTGTCTATCGCACAGAGGATATCCATGGCATGGCGGACTTCATCGAACAGTATCCTGGAGTTGACGTGAAGCGCCTTGGCGTGCTCGGCATCTGCGGTGGCGGTGGGTACTCGTTGGCAGCCGTGAAAACCGACAAGCGATTCGGGGCCATCGCAACCTTGAGCATGTTCAACTCCGGCCGCGCGCGCCGCACTGGCCTGCAGGACTCGCAAATGAACACCATTCAGCAGCGGCTGCGGCAGGCATCAGATGCACGTGCCCAGGAAGCGGCCGGTGGGGGAATACTCTATTCGGGGGACGCCAATCTAACCGATGAGCAGATCGCCAAATTGCCGTTTGATCTGTATCGGCAGGGATACGTGTACTACTGGAGGACGCACGCACACCCCAATTCGACCTTCAAGTACACCACAAGCAGTTTGCTCGATCTGATGCGTTTCGACTCCACCAATCAGATAGAACTGATCGACAAGCCGCTTCTGATGATAGCGGGTAGCAAGGCCGATACGCTATATATGAGCGAGGACGCTTTCGCGAAGGCAACAGGCACGAAGGACAAAGAATTGTTCAAGATTGACGGGGCAACTCACATCGAAACCTACTGGGTACCAAAGTATGTGGATGCCGCAATGACAAAACTTTCGGGTTTCTACGCGAGAACCTTATAACAGTCGGGCCGCCGATACAGGAGATTTCAATGAAGGCAATCTTTAGGAGTGTGATCATGGCGCTTTCCATTGCCTCACAAGGCATGGTTTCAGCGGCGGACAGCAGCGGTAATCCCGCCCCACCATTGGTGATTCAAAGCCAGGGCAGCTACGCGGTCGGCGGGACGGTGATCAAGACACCCGGTACGTTCGATCCAATCAAATTGGGGCCGGAGGGTCAAACGCTGCACGGAGACCACGCCCGCGTGTTTTATCAGATTCCGGTCAAGCCGCGGAAGCTTCCGCTCGTGATGTGGCACGGCTACGGCGAGTTTTCAAAAACTTGGGAAACCACGCCGGATGGTCGTGAAGGCTTCCAGACTATCTTCCTGCGGCGCCAATTT
>CAZCKI010000203.1:0-6163 GCA_964498815.1 uncultured Burkholderiales bacterium | reverse complement strand
GTAGTTTCTTCATAAGGCTTTCTCCTTTTTACAGTTGCATGAATAGGTACGGAACCAACTTGTGCGGGCAGCAAAGAACGTCAACCCAGGGCGAAACCCGCATCCGGAATGCAAGACGAAGTCCCGTCCCTGAATTGCCGCGCGCCACCCAAAAGGTTCCCGAGGCAACGACGCCCCGTGGAGCCTTTCGCAATCAGCAGCGCATTGCCGCCGTGGCAACAAAACAGTACGCGGGCGCGAATGCCGATTCCATCGGAATCCGACCAATTGCAGGAATTCGTGGATGAACCGTAGGATGCCGAGCCTGTACAATTTCGGGCGGATGAACAATTGGTTACAGATTGCAACTACCCGGACTAATTTGACTAGACGCTATTTAAGAATGTAACCGTCGTCCCAGCGAAGGCCGGGACCCAGTCCATGCCAATTTACAAATAAGTACGGACTGGATTCCGGCCTACGCCGGGATGATGGGTTTAGCCGGGCGGCATGAAAGACTAGCGCCATTCGCGAAAAACTATTGGAGATGAATTTGAATTTCAAACTTGCAGCCGCACTAACCGCCTTCGTCATCCCATCCGCGCTGGCGCAATCCCAGGCCAACCTGATCAGCGTGACGGAAACAACGATTCATCCGGCGAACGTGGTCGTGAGCTGCGCAAAGACCAATCCCGTGCCGTGCTACGAAATGATTGTCTACGCATCCGAATGCACGGAGAACGTGCTCCCTTCCGGAGACACGAAAAAGAGTTGCACCTACAAAGTATTTCGCGAATACACGCTGAAGCCGGGCGAGAGTCTCGAAATCCCCAATGTGCCGGCGAACCACAAGCAATGCACCGGCCTGGGCAAACCGGCTACGCTCGGCGATTGCAGGCTGCCGTAGTTCTTTGCAGGCAATTCGCGTCGAACGTTTGCATCGGACACCAGCGGACTGTCCGGCTTGGATCCCGGCCGCCTGTAGCGTTTCGCCAAGCCGCGCCGTGCGCGCTTACGGCAAATTCGGCCGGGCCCGGCCGCCGCCATCCCAGCGGGTCAGTTGATTGGCGTAGGCGCCCAGCCGCGCCGCACTGGCGCTCAATGCGCCGGCGGCACTGGTGGGCGCGGACGCAAGCAGGTTCCTCGGTGCGGTGCCGAAATAGATGGTTCCGTTGTGGGTGTTGTTGCCGTCCGGCTGCGGGACGGTTTCGACCAGGGCGAAATTCACCGTCGCACCGGTGCCCTGCGAATTGGTGAAGTAGCCGTCGAAGCGCCCTTGCAAATCGGAGTTGTTGCAGTTGGTACAGCTATGGGTGTAGATCCCGTCGCCGGGGCGCGCGTACGCGCTGCCGTTGTGAGCGGAAAAGCCCACGCCGTGAATGGCCATGCCGTTGGCGTTGAACTGGTGACGTTCCGGTTGCGTGGTAGTGGGGTCGTTCGAGACGACGGTGAGGGACATATCGACCGTCTTGTTGCTGAAGTTGGCCGAGAGCGAGCCGCCGAAGGTCGGCGGGCGTTGATCGATCTCCACCAGGGTGTAGCTCGAAAACGGCAACGTCAGGCTGCCGGTCTGCGGCAGCACGATGCCGATCGTCGGCGTGCTCACGGCGCTCAGCGCGGCCGCGCCCCAGATGGTATCGGTGAAGGCGTTGCCCGGCACGCGGTTGGGCGAAATGCGGTAGTCCATCAGCAGCGAGCTGCCGGTCGCGCCGGCCAGGTTACCGTTGATGATGCCGCGATAGCCCAGCGTATTGCAATTGGTGCCGGTACAGCTGATGGTCGTCTGGCTGCCGAAATTCGAGGTCGCGACCGTCAGCGGCTGGTTGCTCACCGAAGAGGTGAGATTTTGATTGTTGATCGCAACCTGTACCGAGGCATTCCACACCAGCGTGGAGAAATTGAGGCTGGCCGAAGCGGCCACCAACTGGCCCACATTGCCGAACGCGTCGGTCGGTCGCACTGCCGTTTCCAGAGCGTAATTGGTCGCGCCGGTAAGGCTCGCCACGAAGCCGCTGCCGGTCGCGTTCAGCACCGACCAGACCGCGCTGCGGCTTGCGAGGCTATAGGTGGTCGCCGCCGAATTGGAGAGATCCGTCACCACGACGTTGCCGCCTTCCCAGCGGCCCATGGCGATCGAGCCTTCGCGGTTGCGCACCACGTCGGCCGCGGTGCCGCCGCTGTAGTCGACGCGCGCATCGGCGATGTTGATCGGCGTGAACGTCGTGGGCTGCGCTCCCGGGCCGGCCAGGTAGGTGGCGAAGGTGACGTGATTGGCGCGGGTCAGGGCGCCGCTGCCGTTGAAGGTGAGCTCGGCGCCCGGAACCACGCCCTGCGGAAACGCGCCGACGAAGCCGCTGCTGGCGAACGGCGTCATGAAGCGGCTCAGGAAACCCGCCGGCCGGTCGAGCGGAAATTGCGCGCTGGCGAGCGTGGTGACGACCGTGCTGGTGGTGGCGGCGCTCACCGGCGGCGCGACGATGGTGGCGGTGCTGACCGCGGCGGCGGCCGCCGCCGCCGTGGAGGTGGCGGGCGCAGTGGCGCTGCCGCCCGCGTCCGCGCTTTGCGCCGGCGCGGCATCCGCTTTTGCATCCGATTTGCTGTCGGACTTGGCGTCCCCCTTGGTGTCCGCTTTGGCGGCGGTGGCAGTCGCCGCGCTGAGGATGAACGGCGGCGTCGGGATGAAGCGCGGCTGCGCGCCCGGCAGCACTTGCACGGTTTGCCCGGGGTAGCTGATCAGGGTGCGCTCGTGTCCCGCCGTGTCGGTGGAGGTGACGCTGTGCGCGCCGGTCAGGGTGTGATTGATGACGCCGTCCATGTCGGTGGCGGCGAGGATGTTGCCGGAGCCGCGGATGCCGAGGGTGGCGTTGCGCGCCTTCATGCGGAATTTGTTCCGGTCGCCGGCGCTGAGCGCGCTGGTGAAGGTGCGCAGGATGCCGTTGCTGAGCGAAAGCACGCCGGCCTCGGCCCCGTTCGGCTTATTGCGGTAACTGTCGATGGTGAGGTGCGAGCGCGGGCGCAAGGCGATGAATACCGCGTCGACCATGCGCATCTGCGCCTGGCCGTCGCTGCCGGTCTCGACGGTATCGCCTTGTTGCAGGGAAAAGTTGCGGGTGGCCTGCAGCGTCTGGCCCGCGCGCAGCACGCGCACGTCGCCGGAAAGAAACTGGAAGTGGCCGACTTCCTGTGCAATCGCACTGCCGGCCGCCAGCATCAGTAACAGCACCGCCGCAATATTCCAGGCTGCGTTCCAACCCGGCTTCAGATAGCGCGTCGCTTGTTTCATAGTGGCTCCCATTATTCGAAGTCGCGGCGCAGCGTCAGCGAAACCTCGGTGCGCGCGTAGTCGTACAGGTTGATGTTCGAATCGTTGCGGGTGTAGTTCACCATCGCCCGCAGGCTCCAGGGTGCTGCGAAGCGCCAGCTGAATCCGCCGCCGGCTTCAAAAGTCTTGTCGCGGCCGATGGCGATCAGCTCGGCGCGCGCCTTCTCGCGATCGTCGCGGCGCACCGAGTAGCCCAGCATCAGGTTCGCATCGACCGTATCGGACAGCGCCCACTGCGTGAACGCGCGCGCGCCGTATTGCGTGCGCGAGACATCGATATCGGGGCTGCCGCTGTTGAGCAGGCGCAGCGCCTTGTCCTTGCCGCCGAACACGGAGAGGGCCAGGAGGCGCGAGCGCGGCGCGCTCCATTCGCCGATCCAGGTCACGCTGCACAAAGTCTGGTTGGTGTCCTGCACGGCGTTGGTCGGGTAGCGGAAGCGGCTGTAGGTGCATTGGCCGGTGTAGAGCCGCTGCTCGGCCGGGGCGTACTGCGCGTCGAAACGGAAGCCGGTGATATTGCGGTTGTTGTTGAGCACAGGCGAGTCCGGTGTGATCGGCACGGCGCCGTCCTGGTGCAGCCATTGGCCCAGCAGGTCGGCGCGCAGCACCAGGCCTTCGGATTTTCGCTTGAAGCCTACATGTCCGCCGCCGCTCAAGCTATCGAAGGCGGAATAGATGCCGTATCTGCGCAACTTGACGTCGGCGTCGGCGGCGAACGAATAGCCGCTGCCGATGGCGCGCTCGAAATCGAATCCCGCCGCCGCGTTGCCGAACGGCGCGCTATGGCGAATGCTATTGCCGGTGGGCAGGATGTTATTGATGCCGAAGGACGAGAACACGGCATCGGTGAAATTGGCTGTGGCGCTGGTGAGGTTGTTATCGTAACCCCCGCCCACTTCCAGGAAACCGGTGAGGGAGGTGAGCTTCCTGCGGGCGCGGCGCTCGATCTCTTCTAGGTATTCGGTGATGATCTTGCGGCCCGCGGCGGTGGGATTTTGCGCCAGCAGGCGCTCGAACTCCTGCTTGGCGAGATCCATATTGCCCATGCCGAAGTAGGCGCGCGCCAGGTCGAGGCGCGCGCTGGCGGAATTGGGCTGCACGATCAGCACTCGCTCGAAGGCGATGACGGCGCGGTCCAGCTTGCCGCTGTCGAGCGCGGCCACGCCGAACCAGTAGTCGAACTCGACCAGGCCCGCCAGCGCGTTCTCGGACGGTTCCAGCAGCGCGTACGCCTCCGCCGCCTTCTTCTGCTCGATCAGCGCCTTGGCCTGCGCCACCTTGGCCAGATCGGCAGGATCGGCCTCCGCCGCCATCGGCAGGAGCAATGTGCCCGCCACCAGGAAAACAGCCCCCGCAGCATGCCACCAGTTCGTTCTTGTTCTCATGCGCCCCCCAGACCGGCAAGAGTTTATTTGTTGTTGCGAACTATTCTACGCCGGCTTTTTGGGTGGCGGGTGGACGCCTCGGTGCTGGCGGAACGACGATCTACTCTATTGTCGTCCTGAACGCAGTGAAGGACCTCATCCCGTGGCATTGGGCGGATGAGATTGTTCGGGCTATGCCCTCGGAATGACACCATTACTCTTGCATCGTCGTTCCCGCCTGAATACATAGATGAGCGGGAACCCGGTAGCTTTCGTATTGCTACACCAGTTTTACATCCGCTGCCGCGCAAAAAATTCCCAAATCATCGCCGGCCCATCCGGCGCCATCGGCGAAGGTCCCAATAGTCGAGGCCGGCGATAGTAGGGCTGCGGGATGCCGTGCCCGCCGCCGTGAATGGCGACCAGTTCCACTACCGTTTTGGTGTCATTGCGCCACAGCACCCGCTCGACGCTGACGCCCTCGGCCACCGGCGCCTGCTTCGTCTCAGGCGGGCCGGCGAGGTGATTCAGGTCCGCAAAATACTGCGCCGAATCTTGTGACGAGCGCACGGTGCCGCACTTGTAAAACAAGCCCAGCAAATTGACCTCGCCGCCATCGAACGGCACCAGCGGGTCCTGGGTGCCATTCATGATCATGACGGACGTGCCCGGCGCCACGGGCGCCACCGGTTTGCATTTGAAATTGTCCGCCGTCTGCACATTGGCCGCCACCGCCGCCACCGCGCGAAACCGCGTCGGCGCTTCCAGCGCCAGCCGCAGCGACATGAAGCCGCCGGCCGAAACGCCGGTGGCGAACACGCGCTCGCGGGCGATACCGTTCTCCGCGATCAGCTTGTCCGTGAGCGCCACCAGGAACCCCACGTCGTCCACCTCGCGCCCGTCGGCCGCGTAGTTGCCGACCCGGCCGCAGTCGTTCCAATCGAAGCTCAGAGAATTGGGATACGCCACCGCAAACCCAAACTGGTCCGCCAGCCGCTCAAACCCATACGCCGTCCCCACCCGAATCGCCGGCCCCGCCTCGCCAGACCCATGCATCACCACCACCAGCGCCGCCCCCTTCGGCAAGCCCTTGGGAATGTAAGTCCGATACACCCGAGTCGTTCCGCCGAATTCCATCGTGCTTTTGGTGAGCGTGCCGGTGAGCGCCGGGAGCTCGGGGTCGGGGGTGTAGACGTAGTAGGCGAATAGGGTGGCGGCGATCGCGAGGAAGGCCAGGAGGGAGAGGAGGGTGATGCGGAGGACGCGCCAGATGCGTTTCATTGCGGACCTTTGTTGGTGACAACGGTGCCTAATGTTTTGATGTCATCCCGAGCGTAGTGACGGCGTGGCCATCGTTCAGGGCCAAGGATCTCATCCAATTGCGAGTAAGGGCTCTTCGTATTCTGCGCGATGAGGTCCTTCGGCTTCGCTCGGGACGACATAGCATCTTTGTTCGACCACTTTCGCATTACTTTGTGCTGCACCGCCAGCCCAACCT
>CAZCKI010000202.1:0-6170 GCA_964498815.1 uncultured Burkholderiales bacterium | reverse complement strand
ATCGCTGCCGCCGCGCAGGTGAGGCGCGAATTCGCCACCAAGGTCAATGTCGGCGACAGCGCCAACCTGGTCGATACCTGCGGGACCGGCGGCGATAAGGCGCATACCTTCAATATTTCCACCGCTGCCTCCTTTGTTGCGGCGGCAGCGGGTGCGCGTGTAGCCAAGCACGGCGGCCGCTCGGTGTCCTCGCTCTCCGGCAGCGCCGATGTGCTGGAAGCGCTCGGCGTCAATCTCAATTTGACCCCCGCGCAGGTGGCGGAATCGATCCGGAAAATCGGTGTCGGCTTCATGTTCGCGCCCAACCATCATCCGGCCATGAAATACGCGGCCCCGGTGCGCAAGGAACTCGGCATGCGCACCATCCTCAATATCCTGGGCCCGCTCACCAACCCGGCCGGTGCGCCGAGACAGGTGATGGGGGTGTTCCACCCGGATCTGGTCGGCATCCAGGCGCGGGTGTTGAAGCAACTGGGATCGACCCACGTGATGGTGGTGCACGGCAACGACGGCCTGGACGAAATCTCCCTGTCGGGGCCGACGGCGGTGGCGGAATTGAAGCACGGCTTTGTCACCGAATTCACCATCGAGCCCAAGCAATTCGGCCTCGATATCGCCCCCTTGGCAGAGCTTCACGCGGCCGACAAGGAAGCATCCAAGACGATGGTGCTATCGGTGCTGGACGGCAAGCCCGGCCCCGCCAAGGATATCGTTATGCTCAACGCCGGTGCGGCGATCTATGTCGCCGGAATTGCGACCGACCTGTGGGGCGGCGTCGCCAAGGCGCGAGAAGTCATCGAGTCGGGCGCGGCACGCGCGAAACTGGCGGAGCTGGTAGCCTTTACCAACGCAGCCATAGCCTGATGGCGCAAGCGAACATCCTGCAAAAAATCCTCGCCACCAAGTACCGCGAGGTGGCTGATGCGGCGGCGCGCGAATCGCTCGCGCAGATCGAGGCGCGCGCGCGCCGGCAGCCGCCGTCGCGGGATTTTGTCGGCGCCTTGCACGCGCGCCACGCGCGCCATGAGCCCGCGGTCATCGCGGAAATCAAGAAAGCGAGCCCGAGCGCCGGCAGGTTTCGCGGCGAATCAGGCGATTTCGACGCCGCTCGTTTCGCGCAAAGTTATGCCGCGCACGGTGCGGCCTGCCTTTCGGTGCTGACCGACAAAGAGTACTTCCAGGGCTCGGCCGACGACCTGGTGGCCGCGCGTGCCGCCTGCGATTTGCCGGTCTTGCGCAAGGACTTTATCGTCGATCCGTATCAAGTCTTTGAGGCACGCGCGATGGGCGCCGACGCGGTGCTGTTCATCATGGGTGCAGTCGATATCGCCTTGTTCCGGGAATGGGAAACAGTGGCTGCGTCACTGGGCCTTGCGGTGCTGGCCGAATCGCACAACGAGGCGGAATTGACACAGGCGCTGACTCTCAGGACGCCGCTGATCGGCATCAACAACCGCGACCTGACCCGCTTCGTAACCGACCTCGAAGTGTCCGCGCGCCTGT
The DNA here is from genome assembly GCA_964498815.1 of uncultured Burkholderiales bacterium. Lineage (GTDB taxonomy): Bacteria > Pseudomonadota > Gammaproteobacteria > Burkholderiales > Usitatibacteraceae > UKL13-2. Next base: position 4,667 of record CAZCKI010000202.1, on the reverse strand, counting down.
CCCAACTTGTGCCGCCGGGAAGAACCGTCGTTTCCGAAAGCGGCATCAACAACCGTAGCGACGTGCAGCGGCTGCAACGATCGAAAGTAAACACTTACTTGGTTGGCGGGGCACTAATGGCAAGCCCTGACCCGGGAAAAGCGCTGGCGGGCATGTTTGCCGGTCAATAACCGGGGAATTCTGCTCACAAGAGTGTGTTGTGGAAACGCAACAACCCCTCGGTATTCGAGCGAAAAGCCACAGGCGCGCTTGAGCAAGACCGTGCTTTTTGGCAAACTGTGTGATGATACGCACGAGATTGTGTCGCCGAGGTGTGTGGCGACCTCGTTGAATTTGTGCCGGTGATGTCAACGGAATGTCATCGACGCCCGTGAAAATGTCTTGTTTACGTAAATCCGCTGTCCTCAACCAAAGGAGAAGTTTGATGAAAAAGAATATGATCGCGCTGGCGGTGCTCGGTGCTCTCGCCGCTCCTGCCGCGATGGCGCAGTCCGCTAATCCGGTGACCTTGTACGGTCGCGTATACGCATTGGTCGAAAACGTCAGCGCAGCCGGTGTAACCAGCTCCACCGGTGCGTTAGTCCCGGCAATTCCGGCCCGCACCGTCGTGCAAGACGGCAACACCTACATCGGCTTCCGCGGTACGGAAGACCTGGGCGGCGGCCTGAAGGCCTGGTTCCAGGTGGAATCGACCGGCGTGGTGGACGTTGGCGGCGGCTTGTTCGCCAACCGCAATAGCGGCGTCGGCCTGCAGGGCCCCTGGGGTAGCTTCCTGATCGGCCGCTGGGATTCGCCGTTCAAAAACCTCGAACTGGCTGTCGACCCGACCGGCGAATTGACTGTGGCCGACCCGGAAGCCATCATTGGCGACAAGAACGCTTTCACGCGTCGCCCCAACAACAACGTCCAGTACTGGACGCCGAACATGGCCGGCTTCTCGATGCGCTTCTCGTACGTGGCCAACGAAGGCAAGCTGGCCGCGACCGCAACCGCGTCCGCCGTCAACCCGTATGACGTCGGCTTCCACGCCCAATATGCCCCGTCCGGCTCGCCGATTTCCGGTGGCTACGCTTGGGAAAAGCACCACGACCAGGCGGGCGCTACGGCCACTTCCGGCATCGACGAAAAAGGCCAATTGCTGTACGTGAAGGGCCAATTCGGTGGCTTCATGATCAGCGCGATGGGCCAGCGTTTCAACAAGCAAACCAAGGTCGACACCAAGGTCAGCCTGTTCACGAGCCAGTACGACATGGGCCCGCATAGCTTCTGGGCCCTGTACGGTCGCACCAAGGGTGGTCAGGCTTTGACGCCTTCTACCTTGGTGGCGCCGGAAGGCAAGATGGCGGCGATCGGCTATTACTACAACTTCTCGAAGCGCACCACCTTCGTAGCGGTGTATAGCAAGATCACCAACAACGCCGCCGCCAACTACACGTTCAACAGCAACGCCTCCGTCATTGCCGGTGGTCCCGCGCTGGCGCTTGACCAGGATCCGCGCGGCTTCGGCGTCGGTATCCGTCACTTGTTCTAAGCAGCCGTCTTTTGCAGTCAAAGCGGGCGCCTTCGGGTGCCCGTTTTGTTTTGATGGCATAGTGACAACATGAACCTGATAGATCGTGTCTTGTGCGAAGTCGATACGGGCCTGCGCACGTTGTTTGCCGTTGCGCACGCGGATCGACCGTTTCCGTCCGGTCAACCGGCGACCAAGCTCGCCGAGGCGGACCAGCAGTCGTCGATCCGGCTGATGCGGGTGAATCACACCGGCGAAGTCTGCGCGCAGGCTTTGTATCAAGGACAGGCGCTGGTTGCCAAAGACGCCGATACCCGCGCGCTGCTGCAACGGGCCGCTGGCGAGGAACGCGATCATCTGGCTTGGTGCGGGCATCGGCTGGATCAACTGGGCGGGCGCACCAGTGTCCTCAATCCCCTGTTTTACGCGGGCTCGTTTGCCTTTGGCGTCGTATCGGGTCTCGCCGGCGACAAGTGGAGCATGGGCTTCCTGGTCGAAACCGAGCGGCAGGTCGAAGCCCACCTCAGCCAGCATCTCGCCAGGCTGCCGGAGGCGGATCAATCCAGCCGCGAGGTGCTGGAAGTCATGCGCGAGGACGAAATCCGCCACGGCACCTCAGGCACCCAACACGGCGCTGCCGAACTGCCGCCGCCGGTCAAGTCGCTGATGAGCGCGTTTTCGCGGGTGATGGCCCGTACCACCTACTGGGTGTAGCTGCCGGGTTTGAAAGGCTATGCGTCTATCAGTTTGAAGTCGTGAGTGACTTCGGCGGTCTTGGCCATCATGGCGGTGGCCGAGCAGTATTTTTCCGCTGAGAGCTTGATGGCGCGCTCGACTTTTTCCGGAGCGAGGCCGCGGCCCGTCACGATGAAGTGAAAGTGGATCTTGGTGAAGACCTTGGGGTCGGTTTCGGCGCGCTCCGAAGAGATCTCCACCACGCAGTCGGTAATCGGCTCGCGCCCACGCTTCAGGATCAACACCACGTCAAAGGCGCTGCAGGCGCCGGTGCCCATCAGCACCGTTTCCATCGGCCGCGGCCCCAGGTTGCGGCCTCCCGCATCCGGGGCGCCGTCGATCACCATCGCGTGCCCGCTGCCTGATTCGGCCACGAATGTGACCCCTTCCACCCACTTGATCCTGGCTTTCATGATTTTCTCCTGTCTTTTCAAAGTATAGGCGAATCCGCCGAATTCAGTCCCCGAGCCCGGCGCGGGCAGATTTATTTGACAGATAGGCCTTGAATTCATTAAAATTTCGGGTTCTTCCGCGTGGTACCAGATCGCGGCAGGCTTCCGGTCGCGACTTTGCCGCCGCGAAGCTAACAATCCCTATTGCGAGTTCGAATCATGAAAACCTTTTCCGCCAAGCCGGCCGACGTTGTGCACGGTTGGTACCACGTAGATGCGACCGACCAGGTTCTGGGACGCGTCGCCGTTGAAGTCGCGCGTCGCCTGCGCGGCAAGCACAAGCCTGAATTCACGCCGCACGTGGACACCGGCGATTTCATCGTCGTCACCAATGTCGAAAAGCTGCGCGTGTCCGGCAACAAAGCCGAAGACAAAAAGTACTTCCGCCACTCCGGTTATCCGGGCGGCATTTACGAAACCAACTTCACCAAATTGCAGCAAAAGCATCCCGAGCGCATTCTCGAAAAGGCCGTCAAGGGTATGCTGCCCAAGGGCCCGCTCGGCTATGCCATGCTGAAAAAGCTCAAAGCCTACGCCGGCAATGCGCACCCGCATTCGGCGCAACAGCCCAAAGAACTCAAAATTTAAGGATTCACCATGGTCGGTAAATATCATTACGGAACGGGTCGTCGCAAGAGTTCGGTCGCGCGCGTGTTCATGAAGCCCGGCAAGGGCAACATCGTCGTCAACGACAAGCCTCTGGACGTGTATTTTTCGCGCGAAACCGGCCGCATGATCGTCCGCCAGCCGCTGGAGCTGGTCGGTTCGGTGGATTCGTTCGACATCATGGTCAACGTGTTCGGCGGCGGTGAATCCGGCCAGGCCGGCGCGGTGCGTCACGGCATCACCCGTGCGCTGATCGATTTTGACGCAAATCTGAAGCCGCAGCTTTCCAAGGCCGGACTGGTCACGCGCGATGCGCGTGAAGTCGAGCGCAAGAAGGTCGGCCTGCACAAGGCGCGTCGCCGCAAGCAGTTCTCCAAGCGTTAAGCGGGGTTCTTGTTTGTCTGGAAAAAGCCGCTTATGCGGCTTTTTCCTTATCTGGCGGGCCTACTCCGGCCGCCATTTGTCGGCCGGATAATTTGGCAGGGTACGGCACGGTATATTGCAATCGGAGTGGAACGATTTCAGCGATGTTTCATTCCAACCTTATCGCAACGTCGTCAGGAGGCACGCGGCAATGATCAAGGCAGGCGTCGTCGGTGGCACCGGGTATTCGGGCGTGGAATTGCTGCGCCTGCTGGCTTCGCATCCCGAGGTGCAGGTGTCGGCTATTACCTCACGCAAAGAGGCGGGCATACGCGTGGCCGACGTCTTTCCCAGCCTGCGAGGCCGCTATGACCTCTGCTTTGTCGATCCCGCCGATGCCGGTCTGGAAAAATGCGACGTGGTTTTCTTTGCCACCCCCAATGGCGTGGCCATGAAGCAGATGCAGGCCCTGATCGACGCCGGCGTGCGCGTGATCGACTTCTCCGCCGACTTTCGCATCCAGGACGTGGCGCTGTGGGAGAAGTGGTACAAGATGGAACACGCCGCGCCCAAGCTGGTCGCGAGCGCCGTCTACGGCCTGCCCGAGGTGTTCCGCGAGCAGATCAAGGGTGCGCGCCTGGTGGCGAATCCCGGCTGCTACCCGACCGCCACGCAACTGGGTTTCCTGCCGCTGGTCGAAGCCGGTGTGATCGACATCGCGCACCTTATCGCCGACGTCAAGTCGGGTGTATCGGGCGCCGGGCGCAAGGAAGAAATGGGCCTCATGTACGGCGAGGCCGCCGATTCGATGCGCGCCTATAACGTCGCCGGCCATCGCCACAAGCCGGAAGTCGAGCAGGGTCTGACCCTCGCCGCCGGCAAGCCCGTCAGCCTCACTTTCGTTCCGCACCTCACGCCGATGATTCGCGGCATCCACAGCACACTTTACGCACGCATCAACAAGGAAGCGGACTTCCAGAAACTGTTCGAGACGCGTTTCG
>CAZCKI010000201.1:0-6175 GCA_964498815.1 uncultured Burkholderiales bacterium | reverse complement strand
GCGCAGCGCCCCTTTATCGCCATCAATGCGGAACTCGCCAAGGCCTGGCAACCGATCATCCAGCGCAAGGATGCACCCGCCGACGCCGATGAGTGGGCCAAGGTGAAGGACAAGGCTCACCTGCTCGAAAAGTAGGCGTGTCCGTGGGAATTTATTGAATTCCTCCTCGATCGAACACCGGAATTTTGCGCCTTCGACGCTGATCGAAGACGCAGCAAGCTGGATCGTTGCGCGTCACACCGACCTGCTGCCGGATTTATCCAGCCTCACCGTCGTCCTGCCCCTGCGCGCGGCGCCCGCGCTGAAGGCGGCCCTCGCCGCCGAGTCGCGCCGGCGCGGTCATGCCGCCATCCTGCTGCCCAAGGTGGGCGCGCTGCCGCAACTGGCTGCGGCGTGGCCCGCCGCCCACGCCGGCACGGCGGCCACCGAAAGCGAACGCACCCTGCAGGTATTTCAGGCCTTGAAAAGCCGGCGCTGGTTCACGCCGGCGGAGAGCCTGCGCGTCGCGCGCGAGCTGACGCGGCTCATCAATGCACTCACGGCGGAGATGGCGACGCTGCCGAAAGACGCCGCAGCGCATCAGCGCGATCTCGCGCGCGCCTATGCGCACCAGCGCCAAAACAGCGACTTCAGTTTCGAAGCGACACTCACCTACGACATCTGGCGCGCGAGCGCGCAGGCGGCCGACGGCAGCGTCGACGCCGAGACCCGCTACGCCCTGCAATTGGCAGCGTGGGTAGAAGACGCAAAGCAAGCCAGTTCGCCGCTGATCGTATTCGGCGCTCGCGACTGGACCCGCCGCGAGCGGCATTTTCTCGAGCGCTATGCCGGTCACGCGCCGGTGGTCATGCTCGATGCAGACAGCGCGGTCGATACGCCGCGCGGCGCTTATCTTGCGCGTGCGTTCCGGCATGCGCCGGGTGCGGAGGCGCTGCCGGACGACAACGGCGCTATCGACACCGCATGGCTGCAGGCACGCGTCACGCGCGATGTCGAGGAAGAGGCGAACGCCGCGCTCGCCACCCTGCGCCAGTGGTTGCGCGAGGACCTGCGCAACATCGCCGTGGTGGCGCTGGACCGGCAGACGGCGCGACGCCTGCGCGCGCTGGCGGAGCGCGAACAGATTTTGATGCAGGATGAAATTGGCTGGCCGTATTCGACCACGGTGTGCGCGACCGCCTTGATGCGCTGGCTGGAGGCGAGACAGGACGGCTTCTACCACGCGACCCTGTTCGACCTCCTGAAATCCCCGTTCCTGTTCGCCGACCTGCACAAAGACTGGGGCCGCGAGCGCGTGCGCGCGGCGGTCGGCTGCCTGGAGCGCGCCGCGCGCCGCGCTGGCGTGGTGGCGGGACTCCTCAGGATGCGCGAAGCCGTCACGCGCCTGGACGGTTCCGAGCATCCGGTGGATGACGCCTGCGCGCTGCTCGATCGTCTGATCGCCGCCGATCGCGCCTTCGCGCCCAACCGCCGCCCGCCTTCGCAATGGCTCGCCGACCTGCGCGTGAGTCTTCACACGCTCGGCATCGAAGCCGGCTGGGCCGGCGATGCAGCCGGCCTCGGGCTGATCGAATGCCTCAATCAACTCGCCGAAGAGGTGGCGCGCATCGCCCAACCGCTCGCCGCCGGCGAGTGGCAGGACTGGCTGCGCATGGCGCTCGAGGAAGCGCATTTTCGCGATACCGGCATCGATAGCCCGGTGGTGGTGACCTCGCTCGCGGCGACGCGCTTCCGGCGCTTCGACGGCGTGATCGTGATCGGCGCTTCTGCCAGACATCTTCCGGGTGCGCCGCAAAGCGATGGTCTGTTCAATCAATCCGTCCGGCGCGCCTTGGGCCTGCGCACCCATCGCGATGAATCCGTCAGCATCACCCACGACCTGGCCGGCCTGTTGCACGGTTGCCGACAAGCGTGGATGAGCTGGCAATCGGATGCCACCGACGAACCCTCGCCGCCGGCGCCGTGGTTGCACGCATTGATGCTGGAAGCGCGCCGCAGTGGTGCCGACATCCTGCAGGCGTCGACACCGGCGTCCACGTTGCCGTCGAATGCGTCGCGCGCGCGCAGCGCACCGATGCCCTCGCTGCTCGCCGAACAAGTACCCGCGCGTATCAGCGCCAGCGGCTACCAGAGTCTCATCGATTGCCCGTATCAGTATTTCGCGCGCGCCGTATTGCGGCTGCGCGAAACCGACGAGATCGCCGAGGCGATGGACAAGCGCGACTTCGGCGAACTGGTGCACGCCATCCTGCATCGCTTCCACCGCCGCTTCGCGCGCGTGAGCGATGTCGACGAGGCCATCCTGAACGCGGCCTTCCGCGAAGAAAGCGAAGCCGTGTTCGCGCAGGCCCTGCAACAGAATTTCCTGGCGCGCGCCTGGCTGCAGCAGTGGCAGGATGTATTGCCTTCGTATCTGGCTTGGCAGCGAAGCCGCGAGGCTGCCGGCTGGCAATGGCGCGCCGGCGAAGTTTCGGACACCCTGGAACTGGCGGGCGCTGCCGGTGCAGCCCTCGTGCTGGAAGGCCGCATCGACCGCATCGACGCGCGCGCGGATGCCCCGAACGCCATCGCCGTCATCGATTACAAAGCGCGCCAGGCAACTGCCTTGCGGCAAAAGCTGCGCGCTGCGGGAGAGGACGTGCAACTGCCGGTCTACGCGGCGCTGATGGCCGCGCAAGGAAGTGACGTACAGTCCGCCGCTTATCTCGCAATCTCTGCCGACGGCGTGAAGCCGGTCGAGTTGGAGGATGCGGCCGATGCCGGTATGCAAGCGCGCGAACGTCTTGTCGAAATGTTCGATGCTCTGCGCCACGGCGCGGCACTGCCGGCACAGGGTGTTGATTCCGTTTGCCGCACCTGCGAAGCGCGCGGTCTCTGCCGCCGCGATCATTGGGACGACGCTCATGATTGAGCCGGTGAAGCCGATCCTGCTTACGCGCGATGCGGTCACGGCGGCGGCTCTCGACCCGCGCTGCAACGTGGTAGTGGAAGCCTGCGCCGGCTCAGGCAAGACCTGGCTGCTGGTATCGCGCATGCTGCGCTTGCTGCTCGACGGGGCGGAGCCTTCGTCAATACTTGCCATCACCTTCACGCGCAAGGGCGCGGAAGAAATGAACACGCGCCTGATGAGCTTGCTCGAAGACCTCGCGCGCCTGCCCGAGCCTGAAGTGCGTACCATGCTGCGCGATCGCAAATTGAGCGACTCCGAAATCGATATCGCGTTGCCGAAGGCGCGCTCCTTGTTCATGGAAGTCGCGTTCGCCTCCCCCGGCATCACGATCTCGACCTTCCACGGCTGGTTCCAGCAGTTGCTGGCGGCCGCTCCGCTGGGTTTCGGCATTGCCGATAGCAGCATCGCCGACAGCGAATCGCGCCTGCTCGATGAGGCCTGGCTGTCCTTCGCCGAAGCGCTCAACCGCACGCCGCAGGCGCCGGCGGCGGTATCGCTGGCGCGATTGTTCGCCGAGCGCGGTCTTTCCAATACGAAGAGGCTTCTATTCGATTTCCTGGCGCGCCGCGTCGAATGGAACGTGTACGCTCGCGAAACGCTGGCGATACCGCCGGAAGCGGAGGCCGCCGACGTGGTGGCCGCCGCTACCTTGCATTGGCAACAGGAGTGGGGCGTCGAGCTTGAGGACGACGGCGCGATGCCGCCGGACCCGGCGCTAGCCTGGGCGGATTCCAAGGTGGTCGCTGCCGATATCGAGGCGCTGGTAACAAAACTTTCCGCGCTGGATAAATTGCCCGCAACGGCGCGCAGCCGCATCGACGACTTGGCGGCAGCTCGCGCCATCGCCGAAGCCGCCGGCCGCTTTGCCGCTGTACGGCGCGCGCTGATGATCGAGGCGGGAACGCCGGCCAAAATCATCGAGACCTGGGCCGGCAAGGCGGGGCTCGCAGAGACGCACGGGCGGCTTTGCGAAACGATTGCGGCGGTCGATGCGATACGTCGCGACCTTGCCAACCTCGCCATGAACATCGACGTGTTGACGGCGGGCTTGGTACTCCTCGCCACCTACGAGAAACTGAAGCGCGACCAGCGTAGCCTCGACTACGCCGACCTCGAATGGCGCGCCTTCGATCTCCTCATCGACAGCGTGCACGCGGAAACGCTGCAATACCGGCTCGATTGCCGCTACCGCCACATCCTACTCGACGAATTCCAGGACACCAGCCCTATCCAGTGGCGCTGCGTGACCGCCTGGCTCGACGCCAGCGCCGCGGCCGACAACCGCCCCAGCGTATTCCTGGTGGGTGACCCCAAGCAGGCGATCTACCGCTTTCGCCGCACCGATGCGCGCTTGTTTGCCATTGCACGCGACTATTTTCTGACCCATTACGCGGCGATCGACTGCCGCCTCGACAGCACCCGCCGCAATGCGCCGGCCATTGTCGATTTTGTCAATCAACTGTTTGCCGACCGTGCCGACTTCACCGATTTCCGGCCACACCGCGCCGATCGCGAAAACGCCAGCGGCGAAGCGATCCTGCTGCCGCCGTTTGCACGCCCGCAAAAAAGCAGCGCGGCGGATGCCGTGGAGTGGCGCAACCCGCTCGCCGAAGCCTTGCACGACGATGCCGGCCCGCGCTACGAAGCCGAGGCCGAGGCGCTCGCCGATGCGATTCGTCGAGCGGTGGGTACGCTACCGGTGGAATCGCGCACGGCGCGCTACGGCGATTTCCTGATCCTGTTCCGCCGCCGTGCGCCGCTGGCGATCTTCGAGCAGGCCCTACGCAGGGCCGGCGTCCCCTACCTCAGCGCGCGTTCCGGCGGCCTGGTGGAAACGCTGGAAGTGCGCGACCTGGTCGCCTTGCTCACCTTCCTCACCACACCCGGCGACGACCTGGCGCTGGCGCAGGTGCTGCGCTCGCCGCTGTTTTCGGCCAGCGACGACGATCTGCTGGCACTGCGCTTCAACGAGACGATCGCCGAAAAGACCGCTTGGTGGATGCGCCTGCAAGCGATGCACTTTGCCCAAGATGAACAGGCCCCGTTGGCGCGCGCCCGACGCGACCTCTTGTTGTGGCAGGAATGGCTGGACACGCTTCCGGTGCACGACCTGCTCGATCGTATTTTCCATCACGGCAACGTGCTCGAGCGCTATCGAGATGCGGTGCCGGAAGGGATGCGAAACGGCGTCATCGCCAATCTGAATGCCTTCATGGCGCTGGCGCTGGAACTCGACGGCGGGCGCTACCCCAGCCTGTCGCGCTTTCTCGACGAACTACGCCGCTATCGGGTGCTGCCCGACGAAGACGCGCCCGACCTGGGCGAAGTCACCGACCACGCCGCCGATCTCGACCGTCCCGATGCAGTGCGCATGATGACCATCCACATGGCCAAGGGTCTCGAAGCGCCTATCGTATGGCTGATCGACGCGGCGGACGCCACCAGCCGCGCCGAGCATCATCACGCCGTGATCGACTGGCGCCCGCAGGACAGCGCGCCGCGCCACTTCTCCTTCATCGCCGACAGCTCCTCGCGCGACACCTTGCGCGAGCCGGTGTTCGCCGAGGAAGCGCGCTATATCGCACGCGAGCGCATGAACCTCCTTTACGTCGCGGTGACGCGCGCGCGGCAGTATTTTGTGATGAGCGGCACCGAGGCCTCGCGCGCCACGGGTGAGCCGTGGCTGGAACTGGCGGCAGCGCGCGCAGCTACCACCGATGCCGCCTGGTCTGCGCTGAACGCGCCCCCCAGTTCCGCGCAATCCGCCGGCGCGACCCCTGTTCCCGTGGAAAACGCAGCGACAGTGCCGATCGGCACGCGGCGCAAGACAGAGACCACGAGTGACGCGCAGGTGCAAGGTATCGATCTCCACGCTGCCCTGGAACGGCTCGCACCAACCGGCCGCGGCGGCCGCTTCCGCACCATCGGGATCGCCGATTCGCCCGTCGCAAAAGACGCGCAGCGCATCATGAGCAAGCCGGCACTGCGCAGATTTTTTGCGCCAGAACATTTTGTAGCCGCCACAAACGAAGTGGAAATCGCCGGCCCGCAAGGCGTGATTCGCATCGACCGGCTGGTTGAATTCGGCGACGAGGTGTGGGTGCTCGACTACAAGACCGGGGAGGCAGACAACTTGGAAAATCGCGCGCAGGTCAACGACTATTGCCGCCTGGTTGCGAACCTCTATCCGAGATACAAGGTGCGAGGCGCATTGATCGATGTAGA
>CAZCKI010000200.1:0-6191 GCA_964498815.1 uncultured Burkholderiales bacterium | reverse complement strand
CCAACAGGGATCGCCGCGCGCCTTCCCAGAGGAAGTCGCTCACCGGGTAATCGAGCACCGGGCTGCCGTCGTTGCGAATCGCCACTTGTCCACCCGGACTGTCGGTGTGAAAACCGTCGCGCAACAAGGCAATCAATACTTGCAGGTTCGGCAGGCGCTTCATCCATGCCGCGTGATCGTGGCCGAAACCCTGCAGCGTAATGCCGGCCAGCACCGGGTGGATCGGCGGAGCTTCCAGCTTGAATCCCACTGGGCCGTCGATCGCCGCCACCTCCAGGAAGTGATCGGAATACACCGTCTGCGGAGCACCGGCGTAGCCTTCGATCTTCTCGGAAAAGAGCGCCGCGCTCACCGTTGAGGGATGCAGGAAGGTGCGCTTGCCGAGTTTTCCGTAAGGATCCGGAAATTGCGAGCGCAGCATCAGGCCCGGGTTGTTGATGGCTCCGCCGGCGAGCACAAAGTGCTTGGCCCGAACGGCAAATTTACGGCCTTCCGCGACCACGCCGATCATGCCGCGCGCCGACAGGCTGGCGGCGCGATCGAAGCGATGCACAATGCGCTCGACACGCGTGGAGTGGATCAAGGTCATGCCGCCGTCGAGGGCAGCCGGTATGGTCGTGACCAGCATCGATTGCTTGGCATTGGTCGGACAACCCATGCCGCAATAGCCGAGGTTCCAGCAGCCGCGCACATTTCGCCGCATGGCGTTCGATGCAATACCCAGTTTCTCGCAGCCGCGTCGCAACACGTCGTTGTTGGCGTTGGGAGGCTGCGGCCAGCGTTCGATGCCGAGGCGCGCTTCCACGTGTTCAAACCACGGCGCCAGCCGATCGGTCGCGTATTCGTCGAGCCCGAACTGTTTTACCCAGTACGCCAGCGTAGCCTCTGGAGTCCGGAAGCTGGAGGTCCAATTGACCGTGGTAGAACCGCCTACGCTGCGCCCCTGCAATATTGTGACGCCCTTGTCGCGCGTCTGGCGGCCGGCCGATTCCTGGTATAGCTGCGGGTACGCCTCGCGCTCGCGCATGCGAAAGTCGCCGGAACTCTTGAACGGGCCTTCTTCGATCATGACTACCCGCAGGCCGGCCCGCACCAGGATTTCCGCACTGATGCCGCCGCCGGCGCCGGAACCGACGATTGCGACATCGCAATCGATGCGCAGGTCCTTGCCGGGTTGCGAGCCGTCCAGCACCCGCCAGTTGCGCGCGGGGTCGTCGCGTGCGATGCGAATCGGATCGCGTATCACCGAGCCGGTCACAATGCCCCCAGCTCGGCGGCATGCGGCGGCCCGGGATAGGCGATCGCTTCCCAGGCGCGCGGATTGGCGTACCAGCAGGCGATGGTTAGCCGTACCAACGCCTGATAGGCCTGCTGCAGGGTCTGGAAGCGGCTATTGCGCCAGCGCTCCAGGAAGGCATTCACATCGGTGTCGCTGGCGTCGCGCCACTCGCCGGAAATTCCCGCCAGGAAACGTTTGGTGAGACCAAAGGTGAGCAGGCCCAGCAAGTCCTGCACTTCCTGCTGCACGGCAGGCATCAATCCCGCCAATGTCCGGTTGATGGATTCGATGATTTCCTGGCCCGCCACGGTCCGCGCTTCAGCATCGAGTGTCACGGCGTCGGCCAGGATGGCGGGCCACAGCGCGCCGAACAGCTCGACCTGCTGCTGACTTAGCCATCGCACCGCTGGCGCCGCCTTTGCTTCATTGCCGCTTGCGACGGCAATTTGGCAATAGCGAACCAATGCGAGCCCGGTCGCGCCGGCCAGGCCGACCTGCAGGAATTCGCGTCTGGACGATCGCATGATCAGCGCAGCAGCAGGCGGATCAGCGCGTCGAAGCGCTTGCCGAACGGCGGCTTGAACAAGGCGAGACCATTGACCGTCGCCTGATGGAAGATCGGCTTCATGCGCGAAAACGTCTCGAAGCCGGCGCGGCCGTGATAGGCGCCCATGCCGGAGGGTCCGACGCCGCCGAACGGCAGGTCTTCCTGCGAAATGTGCAGGATGGTCTCGTTGACCGACACGCCGCCGGAGATGGTCCGGTCCAGCACGTTTTGAATGTGGTCGGCGAAATTGCCGAAGTAATAGAGTGCCAATGGCCGCGGCCTGGCATTGACGTAGGCGATGGCGCTATCGAGCGTTTCGTACGGCACCAGTGGCAACAGCGGGCCGAAAATTTCCTCTTGCATCACGCGCATGCCGTCGTGCACCGGAAACAGCAGGGTCGGCGCCATCTTGCCGCTGCCGGTCAGCGACTCGCCCTCCGGAACATATTCGATGATATTGGCGCCTAGCGCGCGGGCGTCCTCCAGGTACGCTCGCAGGCGCACGCGGTGCGCGTCATTGATGATGGCGCTGTAGTCGGGGTTATCGGCCAGCGTGGGGTAGCGGCGCGACAACTCCTGCGACGCCGCTTTCACGAACGCCGATTCGCTTCCGCGCGGCAGCAAGACGTAGTCGGGTGCAATGCAGGTCTGCCCGGCGTTGACGCATTTGCCGAACAGGATCTTGGCGGCGGCTTCGCGCAGGTCGCATTCCGGTCCGACGATGGCGGGCGATTTGCCGCCCAATTCGAGCGTGACCGGAGTCAGGTTGTCCGCGGCCGCGTGCATCACCTTGCGGCCGACTGCCGTCGAGCCGGTGAATAGCAGGTGATCGAAGGGCAGGGCGGCAAATCGGCGTGCGACCTCGGCATCGCCATTGATGACGACAACTTCGCCCAGCGGAAAAGCTTCTCGCATCATGGCGGCGAACAATTTGCCGGTACGCGGCGTGAATTCACTCATCTTGACCAGCACCCGGTTGCCGGCCGCCAGCGCCCCCGCCAGCGGCGCTACCGCCAGCAGTAGCGGATAATTCCAAGGCACGATGATGCCGACCACACCCAAGGGTTGCGGGCGGATTTCATTGCGCGCCGGCAGGAACCAGAGCGATGCCCACGAGCGCCTCGAACGCATCCACGACCGCACATGACGGCGCGCACCGGTCACTGCGCCCAGCGCGGGAAACATTTCCAGCATGCGCGTCTCGTGCACGGAGCGATGGCCAAAATCGGCACTGATCGCCTGTTCCATTGCCGTCATACTGTCGCGCAGCGAACGTTCCAGGCGTTGCAGCCGCGCGCGACGGTCTTCGGCAGTGGGCAGGCGATCGCGCGCAAAGGCATCGCGGGCTTGGTCGAATGCGTTCTGCAGGGGCCGGCCGGAAACGATTGTTTCGCTTTGTTCCATCGCAATTTCAAATCGGAAGACGGCACCTAGAATACCAGTGCACACTTGCCTCGCAACGACTTTAATAGATTGAAAGCTCTAATTCCGCATAGCCCAATGAGATCGACCAACGATGCATGAACATTTGGACAATCTGGCACGCTTGCGAGGCGACGGCGCACGCGATGAGCTTTTCAACGAGCGCGTCCGCAGCGTCAAGGCCTGGCAGCGCGGCCGCCTCGCGCGCACCTACCCGGATCTGGCTGCACAGCCACGCTATGCCGCGGCGGTGGCCTTCTTCCTGGACGAACTGTACGGCGGCAAGGATTCCGCCTTGCGCGATGCCGACCTGCGCAGGATGGCGCCGACCATCAAGCGCTTACTGCCGGGATTTGCCTACCGCACCGTCTCCGACGCCCTGGCGCTCGACGTGCTGGCCGAGGAATTCGATCAGGCACTGGCACGCAAGATCGGCGATAAAGCCATTACAGCCGAGCGCTACGTCGCAGCCTTTGCGGCGGCCGGCCGCAAGGCCGACCGCCTGCGACAGGTGCAGTTGATGCGCACGGTTGGAGAGGGCCTGGATCGCATGGTGCGGCAGCCATTGATTTACCCGACTCTCAAAATGCTCAGGAAGCCCGCCCGGCTGGCCGGGCTGGAGCACATGCAGCAATTCCTGGAAACGGGCTTCACCGCTTTTCGGCAGATGAAGGGGGCCTCGTACTTTCTCGACACCATCGCCGCGCGCGAAACGGTCTTGATCGAGCGCATTTTTGCCGGCAATCCGTCGCCGTTCGCGGGCCTGGCCGACATCGGGGATGTACACTAGCGGTCATACTGACACCATTCCGGAAGCCGCCATGCCCGACCACGTCCACGTCATCGACCATCCGCTGATCCAGCACAAGCTTTCGATCATGCGCAGCAAGGAAACCTCAACCGCCAATTTTCGCCGTCTGTTATCGGAAATCGGCGTCCTGATGGCCTACGAAGTGACGCGCGACCTGCCGCTGGAAACCCGCTCGATCGAGACACCGCTGACCGCGATGGAGGCGCCCTTCATCAGCAGCAAAAAACTGTGTTTCGTATCCATACTTCGCGCCGGCAACGGATTGCTGGACGGCATGCTCGATATCGTTCCCTCCGCACGGGTCGGCCACGTCGGCCTGTACCGCGACCCGGTGACCTTGCAGGCGGTGCAGTATTACCTGAAGGTGCCCGAGGATATCGGCTCGCGCCTGGCCATCGTGCTCGACCCTATGCTGGCAACCGGCCATTCGGCCGTGGCAGCGGTTTCTCGCTTGAAAGAAAAGGGCGCCAAGGCGATGAAATTTGTCTGCCTGCTGGCAGCACCGGAAGGCGTGGCCGAGTTTCGCGCCGCACACCCGGACGTGCCGCTGTACACGGCGGCAATCGACAGCCATCTCAACGATCACGGCTACATCGTGCCGGGCCTGGGCGACGCCGGCGACCGACTGTTCGGCACCAAGTAGGGCGACTATTTCTTTTTGGCGGCGGGGTTTTTTGCCTTGGCGGAGGCGGCTGCCTTCTTGGTTGCCGCTACGCTACCGGCAGGCTTTGCGGCCACCTTGGCCGGTTTCGCTGTAATAAGCACTTGATCCAGTTGCTCGTGCACCGCGTTTTCGATCGGGCCGCGCATCATCTTCAGCATGAAGCCCAGCGATACTTCCATCTCGACACTGGATTCGCTGACCACCAGGAATCCGGTCACACCGGGCCGGTGAAAATTCAGCCGGTTGCCGTTCCAGTCGCCGTTGAGGTCGAATTTTTCGCCGAGTTTTTGCGCCATCTTGTCGGCTGCGACTTTGGCCTGCTGAAGTCCCAGTTGGTGGTCGCGCGATATGCGGATATCTGCCATGTCGTCTCCTCGTTCGATGTCAGGCTTTGACGCTTGAATCCAGAGCTTCAAAATCGTTCGTATGCGGCAACGCCCGAAACGCCTCCGCCAGTTTGTCCGGTGGGGCGATCAACTTGCGCATAGTAAGGTCAAACCAGCCGCCCAAAGTGGTAACGCGAGCGCACAGGACATCGTCTGACCGGCGGATCTCATTGCGGATACGGTAGCGTGACGCATCGGGCGCAATACCGGCCAGGGTGAAATCGATCTTCACCGACTGCAAAAAATGCAGCTCCTTGAAGTAATCGACTTCATCGCGTTGTACCACCGGCCCGATACGCATGCGCGCAAATTCACCCGGCGGGATGCCGCAGGTAAAAAAATACTGGAAACGGGCATCGACGGCGAGGTCCAGGTAGGCCGTATTGGCCATGTGCCCATTGGCATCGAGGTGCGCCCAGGAAACCTGGCTGATCATTTCGAAGGCCACGTCAGCTCCAGGTCTTGAAAAAAATCAGGTAGGCGGTCGTCAGCGCCAGCCCCGCGCCGAGTGCAACGATCGCCGCCAGCAGCCAGGCGATGCGCCGCCCCGACAACGTCGCGCCGCTGACGGTGGCCTGTCGTCTCTCGGCAAAGCAAAAGCGCAAGATCACACCCATGGTGAGGCAGAATACAGCGAATACGGCGGCCAGGCCGGCGACTTGCCCTGCGATCATTTTTTCGCGGGCAACGCCGGCGGCTCCAGGTCGTCCGCCAGTTGCTCCTTCTTGGCGGCGGGGGTCTTGCCGTCGTACACCTGGTTCAAGCGGCGCTGCAGGAATGCGTCGCGCAGGAATTGGTAGCGGTCGAGCGACGCTTCCTCCAGCGTCTTGGAGGCATTCAGCAGACTCTCGCGGACGGCGATCAATTCGACGCCCATCAGGACATTGCGGGTCGGCACATGCTCGACGTAACGAAAGTAGCCGGCGTAACCGTCGATCGGGCGGCCGATCGCATCGCGAATCGTGGAAGGACCCATCAAGGGTATGACCAGGTAGGGACCGCTGCCAACCCCCCAGCGGCCGAGCGTTTGCCCGAAATCCTCGTTGTGCTTGTCGTAGCCCATGTCGGAGGCGACGTCGTGC
>CAZCKI010000199.1:0-6322 GCA_964498815.1 uncultured Burkholderiales bacterium | reverse complement strand
TCAATGCAATGCAAAAGCCGCTATCCGAGTCGCGCCGACCGCGAAACTGCAACTGCCCGTACTCGAGGATGGCCCGCCGATTGGGAAGTTCGGTCAAGTCGTCCTTCATCGCCAGATTGGCCAGGCGCTGGCTGCGGCGCGAACTGCGCAACAACACATAGACCAGTCCCGCCACCAGCAGAAAGCACAGGATCAATGCCAGCACCAAGGCGAGCCGGCGCGCTTCCGATTCGCGGGCTCGGGCGCGCAACACATTGTTCTCGCTTTCCTTCTGGCGCACCTCGAAGCGGGTTTCCAGCTCGGCCGCGCGCTCGGCGTCGGCCGCTTCGTTGCGCGCCAATTCCGCGCTGCGAAGAGCCGCACCCTCGCGGTACGCTTTTTCGTAGTCGCCGAGCGTCGCGTGCACTTCCGCGGCCGCCTCGCGAAAGGCGACCGTGGTGGCGGGCGTCTTCAATTTCGCGCTGAGCGCACCTGCACGGTCGAGCGCCAGCAGGCTGTCCTTGCGTTTGGCTTGAGCCGCCAGGGTGCGCGCCCGCCCCAACTGGGTTCCCAATTGCATATTGAGGTTGGCGATTTTTTCGAATTCTGGCAGCGCCGCGTCGAACGCGGTGAGCGCATCGCCGTAACGTTTCTCTTCCCGCGCCAATTGGCCGAGCCGGTAGCGTAAATAGGCGACCGACACCGGCTCATCCAGTTCGTTCGCGATCGCGAGGCTCCTCTCGAACAGATTGCGCGCCCGCGCGTATTCCTTGAGCGTGAAGTAGGCGACACCGAGGTTGTGATAGAGCGTACTGGTGTCGTAGCGATTGCGCGCGGGATCGATCAGCGCCAGGGCCTTTTGGTAGAGCTCGACGGCCTTGCGATTGATTTTCGGATCCTTGGGATCACCACGATCGACGCCGGCCATCGACGAGAGCACGGCTACTTTCCAGAGCGTATTGCCGCTCGCGTCGAAGTGGTTATAGGCCTCCTGCAACAATGCCAGCGCTTCCGCTCCGCGACCGAGTGACGCGAGCACGGCGGCCTTGCCCGACAGCAGTCGCGCCCGGCTGCCGGCGAGGCCCTGCTGCTCCGAGTAGGCGATGGCATCGTCGTATTGGACCAGCGCGTCGGCAAAGCGGCCTTCGCTGGTGGCAACGTAGGCGAGCGCGCCGAGGAACTCGCATTCCGCGGTCTTGTCTTCCAATTCACGTGCGAGCGGCAGGCCGCGGTCCGCATCCTGCTTCATTTCCAGGGTCTGCTCCACCTGCTCGTGCGCCAGCGCCATTTGCCGCAATGCTTGTAACTGCAGGACCCTGTCGCCACTGGCGAGACCGGTTTTCAACCAGGCCTCCGCGGCGACGATGGCGGCGCGCGGATGATCGGAGGTCGCCTGCTCCATTGCGCGCAAATCGGAGTCGCCGATGGCGGCGCAGGGACCGGCGGACAACCACGCGCAGGCCATCCACAACGCAAAAAGGATCGTTCGCGTTGCGCGACTGCAAGGTCGTATTCTCATGGTCCTGTCCCGCCTGCTACACCCATCCACCTGCCCTCCGCCCTGATCACGTCCGGGTCTGCGCCCGATTCATACCTTCATGCTACCCGACCTTCCACACCGCTTCCTGCGGGAATCCCCTATTTAACCGCAGCAAGGGTCATCCCTCGCAAGGGCTCGTAACACCGCGGCTTGCCGAACGCGTCCGCACCTCGCCAGTGCGCAGCGCAGGCAAGCCAGTGGCGCGCGTCCGGGGTCGCATCCGCTTCGCGGAAGCCTGCTCCGCCCTCCAGCGCGCCGCCCCAAACGCCGACGTCCCTTCGGGTTGCGGTCAGGACGTGTGTCCGCAGCGTTGCAGGGCTAGCGAAGGTGTACAACCTTCGCGTCGCCCTGCGCCTAGCAGCCATCGCGTCCCGACCGCAACGCATCTCGTATTTCATTATGTTAGGCGCTCTAAGAGCCTTTCGGTGCAGCCGGCCGCACCGCAATGGGCATATTGCAGAGCTCGATGTGCCCCGCCGGAACCTTGTACCAGTCGCCCCCCCGGTTGCGCAGCGATTCGACCAGTTTTCCGAATAACGCCGTATCGGTGCGAATCACTTCGAGGCGCGTGCGCTCCGCGCCCGGTACGTCTGCCGCAAGACGGATCGAGCGAATCGGTACGCGTTGCTCGGCCTTTTCATAAAAACCCAGCGCACCGGTGCCGCGTGGCAGCGAGGAAAGCAGCGGCATGCCCGCCACCACGCGACCGACCAGCGCGATGTTGCGGTCGAGGTGGCGCGGCGCATGGCCGGTTACCACATACAATTCCGCACCGCCGCCGCTCTCGGGAGCGGTATCGCGGCCGACGCCGACGGCGCCGTAGCAATGGGCGAGCCAGGTGTCGGCATCGCTGCGCGCGGCGTGGAACCCGTTGGAAAACCCCACCAGCTTGGCATAGCCGTCGATATCCGGCAGGCGCGTAAACGCCATGTCCTTGGCGATCGGCACGGTAAATTCCGGAGGCAGCGTCTTCTTCGCCGTCTTGATCGGCTTCTTTTCGGTCGGGTCACCCCACTGCACTACATAATTATCCTGCGAGCGGATGATCGCCAGGCCGTCGAAGTACCCTTCGCGGACCAGCGCCTTGATGTTGGCCGCGTGCAATGGTGCGAACGCCGGCGCCAGTTCGATCACCACCCTCCCTGACGGGAGTTCCAGGTACAGCGTGTTGTCTTCGTCGAGCGGACGCCAGTCCGACGGCGCGCTCGACTTGAGCACGTCGGCGTAGGTGGGACGCGGAGGCGCAGTATCTGCGGCGCCGGCGCTTGCCGCCGCGCAGGCGACGATCGCGAGGATGAGGGAGGGAATGATTTTCATGTGCGCCTTTTGGGAATGGATCGATCGAGGTGAATTCTGCGCGCAAACCCGCCGCCTGCCAATGCATCCCACCGGCTTGCGGCTTCGGGTCACGAGGAAGACAATGTCGTACTGATGCAGTTCTTCTCCCCCCATCTCGGCGCCGATCATGCCTGAACTCGACCCGATCATGCTGGCTCGCATGCAGTTCGGTGCGAACATCACTTTTCACATCCTGTTTCCCACCATCTCGATTTCAATGGCATGGGTGCTGTTGTTCTTCAAGCTTCGCCACAACAGTGAAATTCGCACCACGGGTGGCAACAGCTCGAAGTGGATGGAAGCCTATAAATTTTGGGTCAAGGTGTTTGCGCTGACCTTCGCGCTGGGTGTGGTGTCCGGCGTCACCATGAGTTTCCAGTTCGGCACCAACTGGCCGGGCTATATGGAGAAGGTCGGCAATATCGCCGGGCCGCTGCTGGCCTACGAAGTGCTGACGGCGTTCTTTCTGGAAGCGACCTTCCTCGCCATCATGCTGTTCGGCATGAACCGCGTCTCAAATCGCATGCATACCGTCGCCACCCTGCTGGTGGCGGGCGGCACCACCCTGTCGGCATTCTGGATCCTCGCGCTCAATTCGTGGATGCAAACGCCGGTCGGCTTCGAAATGATAGCTGGCAAGGCACACGCCGTCAGTTGGTTAGCCATCCTGTTCAACCCCTCGTTTCCGTTTCGATTCGTGCACATGCTGCTGGCGTCCGGCCTCACCTCCGCTTTCCTGGTCGCGGGCGTTTCGGCCTACCGCTGGTGGCGTGGCGACCGTGCCGACACCGTGCTGGCCGCATTGAAAACCGGCGTGTACCTGGCTGCGTTCCTGATCCCCCTGCAAATACTCGCCGGCGATTTTCACGGTCTTAACACCCTGCACCACCAGCCCGCCAAGATCGCCGCCATGGAGGGTGTGTGGGAGACCGAGCGTGGCGCGCCGGCACTGATGTTTGCCATTCCGGACGAGAAAACCCGCAGCAATCATTTCGCCATCGGCATCCCCAAGGCGGCGAGTCTGATTCTCACGCACGATGCCGACGGCGAAATCAAGGGCCTCAACGAATTCGCCGGCAAGCATCCGCCGGTATTCGCCCTGTTCTGGGCGTTTCGCGTAATGGTCGGCATGGGCATGCTGATGCTGGCGGTGTCCTGGCTCGCCGCCTGGCAACTCAGGCGCCGCGGCGAGCCGCACGCGCTGGTGGCCCGCGCCCTGATCGCCATGACCTTTGCCGGCTGGATTGCCACTGTAGCCGGCTGGTACTGCACCGAAATTGGCCGTCAGCCTTACTTGGTATACGGCGTGCTGACTACGGCGGAGGCGGCGTCCAAAGTGCCCGCTCAGATGATCGCGGCAACGCTGGTCATGTATCTGGCGCTCTACATCTTGTTGGCGCTCGCCTATATCTCGGTAGTGTTCTATATGGCGCGCAGAGCAGGCGAAGCGACGCCGATAACCGTCGCCGCCCCGGCGGCAAGCGCAGAAGGAAGGCCATGGAACAGCTCGCAAACGGTGGCTGGCTTCCGGTGGTCTTCATGGGTTTGATGGGTCTCTCGATGTTGCTCTACGTGGTGCTGGATGGTTACGACCTGGGAGTCGGTATCCTGTTGAGGCGCGCGGACGACGAACACAAAGACGTGATGATCTCCTCCATCGGCCCATTCTGGGACGCCAACGA
Source organism: uncultured Burkholderiales bacterium (assembly GCA_964498815.1). Classification (GTDB taxonomy): domain Bacteria; phylum Pseudomonadota; class Gammaproteobacteria; order Burkholderiales; family Usitatibacteraceae; genus UKL13-2. Next base: position 1,783 of record CAZCKI010000199.1, on the reverse strand, counting down.
GACTTGGCTGGTACTGGGCGTGGGCATTTTGCTGGTCGCCTTTCCGGTAGCGCACGGCCAGATTCTGGGCGCGCTCTACATGCCGGCGGCGCTGATGCTGGCTGGCCTCATCGTGCGCGGCGTAGCCTTCGATTTTCGCGTCAAAGCGCAGTTGCACCTGAAGGCGGCCTGGAATATTGCCTTCCATGCGGGGTCGCTCCTGGCGGCGTTTTCGCAGGGCCTGATGCTGGGCTTCTACGTCGTAGGCTTCAAGAACGGCGCCGAGTACTGGCTGTTCGCGCTCTCCTGCGGGGCCGCCCTGATTGCCGGTTATGCCCTGCTCGGCGCCGGCTGGCTCATCATGAAAACCGAAGGCGCGTTGCAACTGCGCGCCGTCGCCTGGGCGCGCACCAGCCTGTGGTTTACCGGTGCCGGCATCGCGGCGGTGTCGATCGTTACACCGCTGGTGAGCCAGCGCATTTTCGACAAATGGTTTTCGCTACCGAATTTCGTCATGCTGCTGCCGATCCCGGCCGCGACCGCCGTGCTCTTCTTCCTGGTCGACCGCTCGCTGCGGCGACTGCCGGTGCGCCTGAAAGACGACAACGAATACGGCTCCTGGGTACCCTTCGCCGGCACGGTTGGGATGTTCGTGCTGGCGTTTTACGGACTCGCCTACAGCCTGTTCCCCTATCTCATCGTCGACAAGCTCGACATCTGGCAGGCTGCCAGCGCGCGCGAGTCGCTGATGGTCATCCTGATCGGCGCGCTGATCGTGTTGCCGGCGATCCTCGGTTACACCATCTACGCCTATCGCGTGTTCTGGGGCAAAGCCAGGGAGTTGACGTACTACTGACGGTCGTTACGCCTTGACGATGAAGCGCCCGTTCATCTCCTCGTGCCCGTCACCGCAAAAATTGTCGCAGAGGAAATCGTATTTGCCGGGCTGGTCGAACTTCACATTTACCTTGGTCACGATACCCGGTGGCAGGTCGACACGCTTCTTGAGGTCCGGCAGGTTGAAGCCGTGGACGAAATCGAGGGCGGTACATTCCAGCACGTATTCCTGGCCGGCCCTCAGGGTGATCTGGTTCGGCGTGTAGCGAAATCGCTGCGCGACAATCTTGATCACCTTCGGTTTGTCCATGGCAGCCGCGCCCAGCAAGGGCGCGGCTGCCATAGCGGTCACGGTTTGCAGCCAGCGGCGTCGATCCAATGCCATCGACTACCCCCTCTAGACTTTCACCACCGGGAATTCCTGGACCTTGTAGCCGGCCGTTTTCGGATCGGCGTCGACCTCGCGAAAGCCCAGCCCCCTGTGCGGATTGGCCGGGTCCCAGGGTAACGGCGTGCGTTTTTCCTGGCTGCCGGGTGCGGGCAAGGGGAAAATCAGCGACTTGGCGGAGTGGTGCGCGATATGGCCGGTCATCTGGTGATGCTCCTGATGGATATGGCCGTAGAAAACGGTCACATTCTTGTAGGGCATCAGGATGTCCATCGCCTTGTCGCCATCGCGGGTTGCCCAATCCCATTTCGGTGCGAGATCGAATAACGGCCGGTGGGTAAACACGACGATCGGTGCGTCGGCCTTCTGCTTGGCGAGATCGGCCTTGATCCACGCCAGTTGCGCCTCGCCGATCGCCGCACCCGGATCCGACACATTGTCGATCACCACGAAGTGCACGCCCTTGTGGTCGAACGAATAGAACGTATCGCCGAAGAATTCCTTGACGGCCGCTCCCCGATCGAGCGAAGCATCGTGCACGCCGGGGATGTAGCGAGATCGGAAGAGCGTCGTGTAGGG
>CAZCKI010000198.1:0-6342 GCA_964498815.1 uncultured Burkholderiales bacterium | reverse complement strand
GAGCGCACGTTGCAGCCAGCGCGACTTGGGGGTGTGGCCGCGCCGCGCCAGCTCTTCGGAAAAACTGGTGAGGCGGGACAGCGGCGTTTCGATGCGCGGTGCAATGTAGTTGCCGGAGCCGCGCCGGCGCACGATCATGCCCTGGTCGACCAGCTGGTCGATCGCCTTGCGTGCGGTCACCCGCGAAACACCGGAGGATTCCGACAGCGTGCGTTCGGAAGGCAGCGCTTCCTGGGCGCGGAACAAGCCATCGCGAATCGCGTCGCCGAGGCTGCGCGACAATTGCAGATAGAGCGGCGAGCTGTCGCGCGGGTCGGGTTTGAACTTGGCGATTTTTTTTGTCGGCATGCGGTTTGGGAGCTGGCGGGAAGCGCCAAAGCGGGGACGATTCGGTATGATACCAATTTAATACCAAAGTGGACGAAAATGCGTGAGCCGGTGGTGGCGCCGAAATGGCGCTTGGGGACTTTCCTGAATAAACTGTGTGGCCGCCTTCGGATGCAGCACTCGGATGCGGCATTCGGATGTGGCAAAAGCGAGGGGATGGCATGAAGTTTCGGATTTGGCTGTTGTGCGGCATATTGATCGGCGTGATGGCCGCGGAGGCGAAGCCCCTGCGCTGGTCGTCCAAGGGCGACGCCACCACCCAGGACCCGCACGGGCAGGACGAATCCTTCACCAAGGCCATCAATGCGCTGGTGTACGAACGCCTGATCCAGCCCGGCCGCGACATGGCGCCGACCCCCTGGCTGGCCACCTCGTGGAAAGTGGTGAGTCCCCTGAAGCGGGAAATCACGCTGAGAAAGGGCGTCAAATTCCAGGACGGCACGCCGTTCACCGCCGACGACGTGGTGTTTTCCTTCGAGCGCGCGGCCAAGTCCACGCAGTTCAAGACCTATGCGGTACCGGCCGGCGTCGCGCGCAAGATCGACGACTACACCGTTGAGTTCACGACCGAGCGGCCCAATCCGATCGCGCTGATTTCGATCGGCGAGGTGCCGATCATGAGCAGGAAATGGGCGCAGGCCAACAATGCGCTGCGGCCACAGGACTTTACCTCCAAGGAGGTCACCTATGCGAGTCGCCACGCGATGGGTACCGGGCCCTACAAACTGGTCTCGTTCGAAATGGGGGTGAAGATGGTGCACGTGAAGAACCCCGACTGGTGGGGCGCCAGGGACAGCCGCTTCGACGGCAATGTGGACCGCATCGAATATCGCCCCATCGCCAGCGACGCCACCCGCATGGCGGCGCTCAAGTCCGGCGACATCGACTACGTGATCGATCCTTCCGCGCAGGATGTGGTCCGCCTGAAGGCCGACCCGGACCTGAAAGTATGGGAGGGCGATGAAACCCGCATCATCACCATCAACCTCGACCAGGCCCACGACGAATTGCTGTTTTCGGACGTGAAGGGCAAGAATCCCTTCAAGGACCGGCGCGTACGCATGGCGATGTACCTGGCTATCGACATCGAAGCGATCCGCGTGCAGATCATGCGCGGACTCAGCACGCCGACGGCGGTGCCGACGCCGAATCCCAAGGGCGAGGGCTTGCCGGCCACGCTCGACAAGCGTCCGCCCTACGATATCGCCGGCGCCCAGAAAATGCTCACCGAGGCGGGCTACCCGGGCGGCTTCAGTTTCACCCTGCACTGCCCCAACGACCGCTACGTAAACGATGAAAAAATCTGCGTGGCGCTGGCGGCGATGTGGGCGCGCATCGGCCTCAGCGTCAAGGTGGAAGCGATCCCCAAGGCGCTCTACTTCGCGCGCACGCCCAAGCACGAGTTTTCGGCGTGCATGCAGGGTTGGGGCGACAACAACCGCGACGCCATGTTCACGCTGCGGCCGCTGTACCACAGCCAGGATTTCAAGGGCGCGGGAGAAACCAATTACGGCAATTTCAAGAATGCCGAGCTCGACGCGCTGATCGACCAGGCCGATGTGGAAATGGATCCGGTCAAGCGCCAGCAACAGCTTATCAAGGCGGTGGAAATCGTCGAGAAGGAAGTGCTGGTGATCCCCTTGCACCGCCAGGTGATTCCCTGGGTGACGCGCGCCAACATCAGTCTGGTGCATCGTTCCGACAATAAATTCGCGCCGCTATGGATCACCGTAAAGTAGCGCGGACACTGCGGCGATGACGCTGACCTGGATCTGGGCCGGCTTCTTCCTGGTCGGCTTTGCCGTCGCGCTGGTGCAGTGGCTGTTTTTCGGCGACAACGAAATTTTCAAGCGCATCGTCGACGGCACCTTCGAGTCGGCTCGCGTCGGCGTGATGGAAATCGCGCTGCCGCTAGCCGGGGTGATGACCTTGTGGCTGGGCATGCTGTCGATCGGCGAAAAGGCCGGCGCCATCGCCTGGCTGGCCAAAATCATTGCGCCCTTTTTCTCGCGCATTTTTCCGGAAGTGCCGAAAGACCACCCCGCCACCGGCCACATGGTGATGAACTTCTCGGCCAACTTTCTCGGCCTCGACAATGCCGCCACCCCGTTCGGCCTGAAGGCGATGGGCAGCCTTCAGACGCTCAACCCGAGCAAGGACGAAGCGAGCAACGCGCAGATCATGTTCCTGGTGTTGCACGCATCCGGCCTCACGCTGATCCCGCTGTCGGTGATGGCGCAGCGCGCGGTGCTGGGTGCGGCCGATCCATCGGATATTTTCATTCCCTGCCTGATCGCAACCTATGTGGCTACCGTCGTCGGCCTGGTCGCCGTGGCGTTGCGCCAGCGCATCAACCTGATCGACCGCGTGGTGCTGGGCTGGCTGGGTGGCATCACCGCGCTGATCGTCGCCATCGTCTGGTACATGAGCCAGTGCCTCAGCAAACCCGAGATCACGCTGGTATCGAAAGTGGTGAGCAACCTGGTGCTGTTGGCTATCATCGCCGCTTTCCTGATCGGCGGGCTGCGCAAGAAGGTGAACGTATACGAAGCCTTTATCGAAGGCGCCAAGGGCGGCATCCAGACTTCGCTCATCATCATTCCCTACCTGGTCGGCATGCTGGTCGCCATCAGCGTGTTGCGCAATTCCGGCGTGCTGGGTTTTGTCGTCAGCGGCTTCACCTGGCTGTTCACGCAGTTGGGCGTCAACACCAATTTCACCGGCGCGCTGCCGACCGCGCTGATGAAACCGATCAGTGGCAGCGGCGCGCGCGCCATGATGATCGACGCCATGAAATCGAACGGGGTCGACTCTTTTGTTGGGCGGCTGGCGTGCATCTTCCAAGGGTCGGCCGACACGACGTTTTATATCGTGGCGCTGTATTTCGGCTCGGTCGGCATCAGCAAGACGCGTTATGCGATCGTCTTTGGGCTGATCGCGGAATTCGCCGGAGTGATTGCAGCGGTGTGTGTGGCTTATTTGTTCTTTCACTAATTAGGCTTGTCGTCCCGGCGAAGGCCGGGACCCAGTGTCGTTTGTTTTAATGGCGATAACGTCGCTGGGTTCCGGCTTTCGCCGGAACGACACCCCCTTTCTTACATACGGTGTCGCATGAACCTCCTCTCCGAATCCGCCAAAGGCGTCTATCTCATCACCGTCACTCCGTTCACGGATGACGGCACGCTCGACCTGGTCAGTACCGGCCGCATGATCGAGTTTTGCCTGGAGCGCGGCGTGGACGGCTTCACCGTACTGGGCGTGATGGGGGAGGCGCCCAAGCTATCCGCCGAGGAATCGCGGCGCTACGTGGAGTGCGTGATGGACGAGGTGGACGGCCGCGTGCCGGTCATCGTCGGCGTGTCCTCACCCGGCTTTGCTGCCATGAGTGAACTGGCGAAGCAATCCATGGATCTGGGAGCTGCGGGGGTGATGATCGCCCCGGCTGCCACCGTCAAGATCGACGAACAGGCTTATCAGTATTTTGAAATGGCCGCCGAGACCGTCGGCGTGGAAACGCCGTTCTGTGTGCAGGACCATCCGCTCGCCACTGGTGTACAACTGCCCGCTTCCGTGATCCTGCGCATCGTCAAATCCATTCCGAACTGCGTGATGCTGAAGCACGAGGACTGGCCGGGGCCGGGGCTCGCCAAGGTGGCGGGGATTCGCAAGGCGAGCGAGGAGCAGGGCTTGCGGCGCATATCGATTCTGGCCGGCAATGGCGGCGGATTGTTTTTGCCGGAGGAGTTGGCGCGTGGTGTGGATGGGGCGATGACGGGGTTTGCGTATCCGGAAATGATGGTGGAGGTGTGCCGGGCACACTTTGCGGGGGATGTTGGGCGGGCGGCGGATGTGTTTGATGCGTATTTGCCTTTGGCTCGGTATGAGCAGCAGGCGGCATTGGGGTTGGCGGTTAGGAAGTATTTGTTGCAGAAGAGGGGGGCGATTGCTTCGGCTTCGCTTCGCAAGCCTGGGGCGAAGTTGTCGGCGGCGGATGTTGCGGATGTTGAGAGGTTGGTGGCTAGGCAGGAGAGTCGGCTGGTGCAACTGCGCTAACTTCTTTGTTGGCGGAAAATAGTCCCTGACCCATTGGGTGCCTGGAGGCTTTCGTGGATACTGCCGAGCTTAAAAAATTGATCTCAAGCCCCGAAGACAATTTCGTTGAACGTAAAACTGCTCTTCCCAACAATTCCGAACTTCGGCGCACAGTGGTGGCTCTTGCCAATTCTGCCTCGGCCACCAGAAAAGCAGTAATTTATATTGGTGTTCGCGACGACGGAACAATTCAGCCGGTCGCTGATGTTGATAGCATTCAAAAAACTCTACATAGAGTTTGCAGGTTTGATTGCTATCCACCTATCGAATACACAACTGAAATCCTAGATGTTCCTGGTGGTCCAGTTCTTGCGATAGTCATTCCGCCGAGCAAAGTGAAGTCGCATTTCACGGGTCACGCCTTTATTAGAAGAGGGGCCGTAATAGAGGACGCTTCTGAAGAGGAGCTTCAAGAGCTTATCTACGCACGCAGTAGTGATTGGGCGGCTATAAATGAGCTCGTTGGAGGGCCTATGATAAAACTAGAAATTCAGAATATTAAGCCCGGTGAATCCAAGCCGACGCAGGGCTATCACACAAGGACAGATGGTCATGTCAACGTAGTTACGGCCCAAATGGTAGAGGTGTCCGTGCAGCCAAGCGGTATGCGGTGGACAGTACCTTTCAGTTGGGTTGCGCGCTCTTACGATAATGAGAGGTACAAGCCAATGCTGATCATTAGGCCTAAATAGGGCCCTCTTGAAAAAGGTGGGTATCTAGCTACACCACTTTCAACATAATCTTCCCAATATGCGCACTAGACTCCATCAGCTTGTGCGCTTCCACAATCTCATCCAGAGCAAAAGTCTTGTAAATCACCGGCCGCACCTTCTTTGCAGCTAGTAGCGGCCAGACTTTTTCTTTCAGCGCTACCGCAATAGCCGCCTTCTGCGAGTCGGGACGAGCGCGCAACGTAGAACCGGTAACGGTCTGTCGTTTCATCATCAGCGGACGAAAATCGATAGTGGCCTGGCCGCCTTCGAGGAAGGCGATGAAGCAGTAGCGGCCTTCTAGTGCCAGCACGCGCAGGTTCTTTTCGATGTAGCTGCCGCCGACCATGTCGAGGATGACGTTGACGCCTTTCTTTTGCGTAATCGCTGCGATCTCGGCCATCCAGTCCCGGGTCTTGTAGTTGAGGGCGTGGTCGGCGCCGATGCCTTTGCAGAAAGCGGCTTTTTCTTCATTGCCGACCGTCGTGAACACTTCCGCGCCGAACGCCTTGGCGAGCTGGATGGCGGTGAGGCCGATGCCACTGGAGCCGCCGTGCACCAGGAATTTTTCGCCGGACTTGAGCTTGCAGGTTTCGAACACATTGACCCAGACGGTGAAGAAATTCTCCGGCACTCCCGCCGCTTCCAACATCGTGAGTCCGGCGGGTACCGGCAGGCAGTGTGCGGCGGGCGCCACGCAATACTCCGCGTAGCCGCCGCCGGGCGTCAGCGCGCAAACTTTGTCGCCGACCTTCCAGGTCGAGACGGCGCGGCCGCTCGCGACGATTTCTCCCGAGACTTCCAAGCCCATGATCGGTGAGGCGCCCGGCGGCGGCGCGTAGTTGCCGGAACGCTGCGCCACGTCGGGGCGGTTGACGCCGGCGTATTCAACGCGGATCAGCACATCGGTGTCGCCGGGCTGCGGCAACGGGCCGGAAGCGATGCGCATGACGTCGGCGGCGCCGGCGGCGTCAACGGCGACGTAGCGCATGGTGGAGGGAAGGCTCATGAAGATTCCTGCGAGAAAAGAGGTTGACGCCAAATGTAGTCCGCGGGCGCCCCGCGGTCACTGACGCGCATCATTCCAGAGCCAGGCCGCGCCGCGCACACCGCTGGCGTCGCCGAACCGGGGCGCGAGCAGCCGCGTTTCGAC
>CAZCKI010000197.1:0-6348 GCA_964498815.1 uncultured Burkholderiales bacterium | reverse complement strand
CCAGCCCCCAGCCCCCAGCCCCCAACGTATAATGAGCGCCGTGAAACAGCTTGTTCTCGATCTCATCCCTCCTCCGCTTCCGACTTTCGACAATTTTGTTCCCGGCCGGAACCGCGAAGCCTGGGCGCGGCTGCGCGAAGGCGCGCAACCGGGATCCCCGGTGCTGTACCTTTGGGGCGCACCTGGCAGCGGTAAAAGCCACCTGCTGCGCGCACTGGAGTCGGCAAGCGGAGGCAAATTCCTCCTTCGCGCGGGAAGCCTCGCCGAAGTGCCCGCAGACCATCATCATCATCTGGTCGACGACGTGGAATCGCTCGACGACGAAGGGCAAGTGGCCCTGTTTCACCTGATCAATCGCGCCCAGGCCGCAGGCGGCGCCATCATCGCCGCGGGTTCGGTTGCGCCGCGCGATTTGCCGTTGCGTCCCGAGCTCGCGAGCCGGCTGGGCAGCGGCCTCACGTTCCAGTTGCACCCTCTCGACGACCGGGAAAAGGCCGAAGCCTTGCAGGCGCACGCGGCCACGCGCGGCTTCGCCTTGCGCGACGAGGTGGTCCAGTACCTGTTGCGGCATGCGCGCCGCGACATGGCCTCGCTGATCTCGTTTCTCGATGCGCTCGACAAATATTCGCTGGAAACCGGGCGTGAAATCACCTTGCCGCTGTTGCGCGAGATGTCGCAACCGACTTTGGTGTAACGTTGAACCTGGCCCTGTTCGACCTCGATTACACGCTACTCAATGGCGATAGCGACTACGCCTGGGGCGAGTTCCTGGTTGCCGAGGGCGTGGTCGACGGCAAGGACTACAAGGAAAAAAATGAAGCGTTCTGGCAGCAATACAAGGCCGGCACCCTACGCATCGAGGAATTCCTCGAGTTTGCGCTGGCGCCGCTGGCGCAACATCCGCTCGAGCAATTGCAAGAATGGCGCAGCCGTTACCTGCTGTCGCGTATCGAACCGATGATCACCGCCGAAGCCCTGCAACTGGTGCGGAGTCATCGCAACGACCTCTGCGCCATCGTCACCGCCACCAACGCCTTTGTCACCGCGCCGATCGCCGCGCGCTTCGGCATCGAGCACCTGATCGCCTGCGAAGCGGAAATGATTGGCGGCCGCTACACCGGCCGGCCTTCCGGCGTGCCCTCGTTCCGCGAAGGCAAGATCACCCGCGTCCGGCAGTGGCTGGCGGGCCTCGGTCATTCGCTGGACGGCTTCGAGCGCAGCCTTTTTTATAGCGATTCGCAAAACGACCTGCCGCTGCTCAATGCCGTCAGCCACCCGATCGCGGTCGACCCCGATGCGACGTTGCGAGCCGTGGCGCTGCAAAAGAGCTGGCCGATCATTTCGCTGAAGCCCTCCGGCGCGGCGGCACGATGATCAAAAAATTCATCGCCCGCGTATTTGGAAAACGCGGCACGGGCGCCGGCGCCGGTTCGGGCAAGGTCGGCGAGCCGCACATCCTCGGCAAAGGCGAGCACGGCATCGCCCGCGATCAGATCTCCAACGCCGCCCTGCGCGTGTGCGATGGCCTGCAGGACGAGGGCTACCAGGCCTTCGTCGTCGGTGGCGCGGTACGCGACCTGCTCCTGGGCCGCCACCCCAAGGATTTCGACGTCGCCACCGATGCGACTCCCGAACAGGTGCGCGGTGTGTTCCGCCGCTCGCGCATCATCGGTCGGCGCTTCCGCCTGGTGCACGTCATGTTCGGTCAGGAGACTATCGAGGTTTCCACGTTCCGGGCGAATCACGGCGACGCCGGTGCGGCCGTACCCCCGACCGGCGACGGCCCGCGCCGGGACACGGCCGGCAACGACAACGCGCGCGCCGACGAGCACGGCCGCTTGCTGCGCGACAACGTTTTCGGCGACCAGCAACAAGATGCGATCCGCCGCGACTTCACCATGAACGCCTTGTTCTACGACCCGGCGCGCGAAGAAGTCTGGGACTACGTCGAAGGTGTGGCCGATATTCGCAAGAAAAAAGTGGTGATGATCGGCGACCCTACTGCGCGCTACCGCGAAGACCCGGTGCGCATGCTGCGCGCCGCGAGGCTCGCCGGCAAGCTGGGCTTCAGTATCGAACCCAAGACCGAAAAACCGATCGCGGAACTGGCGCCGCTGCTCGCCAACGTGCCGGAAGCGCGCATCTTCGACGAGATGCTGAAACTGCTTTTTTCGGGCCACGCGCTGGTTTGCATCGAAAAACTGCACGCGCTCGGCTTGCACAAGATGGTGCTGCCCTCGCTGGGTCCGCTACTCAGCAACGCCGATTCGCGTCCGTTCGCGACCCTGGCGCTTACCCGGACCGACGAACGCATCGCCGCCGACAAGGGTGTGTCTCCCGCCTTCCTGTTTGCCGCCCTGTTCTGGCATCCGATGAAAACGCTGTGGCAGAAGCACGAAGCCGCGGGCATGCGCCCCGCCCAGGCCATGCACGAGGCGATGGACGAGGTGCTGGAAGACCAGCGCCGGCATCTCGCCGTGCCGCGCCGTCTCGATGCCGGCATCAAGGAGCTGTGGCTGTCGCAGCCGCGTTTCCTGCAACGCTCCAAGGTCAAGGCCTATCGCAACCTGAGCCATCCGCGTTTCCGCGCCTGCTACGACTTCTTCGAACTGCGTGCCAGCGCCGGCGACGCCGATCCGGAAGTCGCCCACTGGTGGGAAAAATTCCAGTTCGCCGAGGAAGACGAACGCGAGGCCATGCTGTTGCCCGATGACGAGCCGCGCAAAAAGCGCCGACGGCGCGGCAAGAAATCGGGGGCACCCCCATCGGCAGGGCCGGAAAACGGCGCTAACATGGGGCCGGACCACGATCCGCACCCCGAATGACCATTTCCGTCAAGAATCTTTCCGCCTTCCGTTCGGTAGCGTTTATCGGACTTGGCAGCAATTTGTCCGATCCGGCCTTTCAGGTGCAGACGGCATTTCGCGAGATGGATGAGCTGCCGGAAACGTCGCTGGTGAAAATCTCCTCGCTGTATGAAACCGCGCCGGTCGGCATCACCGACCAGCCCTTGTTCGTCAATGCGGTGGCGCAGGTCGAAACCCTTTCCTCCCCGCACGACCTGCTCAAGCAGCTGCGCGAGATCGAAGTTCAACACGGCCGCGAGCGCGGCGCCGAAAAGAACGGCCCGCGCACGCTCGATCTCGACATCCTCATCTTCAACGAGTGGCGCATCGAGGAAGACGAATTGACCACCCCGCACCCGCGCATGCACGAACGTGCTTTCGTGCTGGTGCCGTTGCTGGAAATCGCCCCCGACATCTACATCCCCGGCAAGGGCTATGCACGCGAGCATATTGCCGCGCTCGATACGTCCGGTGTACGCAAGCTGGAAGAAGACGCGGCGCGATGAAATACCGCTACGTGGTCGTCGAAGGTCCGATCGGTAGCGGCAAATCCACGCTGGCGAGGTTGATCGCCGAACGCCACGGCGCCGACCTGTTGCTGGAAGATCCCAACGCCAATCCCTTCCTGCCGCAGTTTTACCGCGACATGCGCCGCTACGCGCTTGCCACGCAAATGTTCTTCCTGTTCCAGCGGGTCAACCAGCTCTCCGCCATCAAGCAGCCGGACCTCTTCAATCGCAAGACCGTGGCCGACTATATGCTCGCCAAGGACACGCTGTTCGCCAAGCTCACGCTCGACGACAACGAATTCGGCTTGTATTCGCAGCTCTACAACCACCTGCGCCCGCAGGCGCCCACACCCGATCTGGTGATCTACCTGCAAGCCTCGGTGGAATCGCTGATGGCGCGCATCGCCCGCCGCGCGCGGCCGATGGAGCGCGGCATCAGCGAGGACTATTTGTTGCGCCTCTCCGAAACCTACACGCGCTACTTCTACAACTACAACGAGTCGCCGATCCTGATCGTCAATAGCGACCGGTTCAACTTTGCCGATAATCCGGACCATATGCATATGCTCTCGCAGCGCCTCGAATCGATGCACGGCACGCGCGAATATTTGAACGTAGGATAGCCTGTCGCCCCGGCGGAGGCCGGGGCCCAAGTTCTCGCAAAAGGCTGTCTTCACCTCTATGCGATGTGGCCGGGCTACCCCCCGCAACGTTGCATATCGATTGTCGCAACTCTTGGCGGTGAACGGCACCATTCAACCTGTGCCTACCAAACGATACCCCACTCCCGTCTCCGTAACCAAGTGTGCAGGCTGCGCCGGATCGTGTTCCAGCTTCTGCCGCAAATGCTGCATCACCACGCGCGGGTAATGCGTGTGCTCCACATACGCCGGTCCCCAAACTTCCTTCAGGATCTGCCGGTGCGTGACCACCTTGCCGGCGTGGGTGCAGAGATAGGCGAGCAACCGATACTCGATCGGCGTGAGGTGGACTTCCTGGTCTCCACGCAGGACCACGCGCGCGGCCATGTCGATGTGAACGTCGCCGAACGTCATCTTGCTTTCGCCCGAATCGGCATTGCGTGCCCCGCGCCGCAATGCCGCGCGCACTCGCGCCAGCAGCTCGCCGACAGAAAACGGCTTGACCAGATAGTCGTCGGCGCCCAGATCGAGGGCGGCGATCTTGTCGTTTTCGGCCGAACGCGCCGACAGCACGATCACCGGGACGTTCGACCAGCCGCGTAAATCGCGGATGACGTCGAGGCCGTTGCCGTCGGGTAGGCCGAGATCGACGATCACCAGATCGGGCTGGCGCGTACCGGCGTCGATCAACGCCTGTTTTGCGCTGGCAGTTTCGTGCACCTGGCAACCTTCCGCTTCGAGGGCTGCGCGCACGAAGCGGCGGATATGCGGCTCATCCTCAACCAGCAGCACCTGGCGCGCGGGGCTATTGGCGGGGCTCATGGTCTTCCAGTGCCGGAGGGGTTGCAGCCGGCAGCGAAACCACGAAGCGCGCGCCGTACGGCAGCCGGTTCTCGGCGCGTATCGTCCCGCGATGCGCTTCGACGATGGCGCGGCTGATGGCGAGCCCGAGTCCGACACCGGGCACCGCCGACTCGGCCTGGCCGCGCGTAAATTTGTCGAATAGTTGTGCGGCGGCCTCCGGCGGAAAACCGGGGCCGTCGTCGCTCACCGAGATTTCCACCAGTCCGCCGAGATTCCTGGCCGCAATCGCAATGTGTGAAGTGGGTGGCGTGTACTTGGCCGCGTTTTCCAGGAGGTTGCAGATCACCCGCTCGATCAGCACGGCATCGAAGCGGACCAGGGGAAGATCGATGGGCAAGTCGGTGGTGACCGCGTGCCCGGCCAGGCTTGCAGCGCTGGCGCGCAGCGCGCTGCCGACCACTTCCTCGACCGGTTGCCATTCCATCTTTAATTTCACTTCGCCCGATTCCAGCCGCGCCATGTCGAGCAGGTTGTCGACCAGCTGGCTGAGGCGAATCGCCTCGTCGCGAATCGAATCGGCCCAGGCGTGTTGCGCACCGGACAGCGCCGGGTTGGAGCGTGTCAGCTGATCGGCCATACCGACCAATGCGGTGAGCGGCGTACGCAGGTCGTGCGAAAGCGCGGCCAGCACGCTGTTGCGCAGGCGCTCGGCTTCCATTTTCAGGACGGCTTCGCGAGCCACCTCCACGTAATGCACGCGCTCGAGTGCAATGGCGATCAGCGAACAAAACGATTCCAGTTGTCGCCGCTGTTCGGGCACCAGCAGCCAGCGCGGGTTGTCGGTCTCGATCGCCAGCACGCCGCGGGTGCGCATCGGCGCCACCAGCGGCAAATACAGCACGTCGCTGCCGGCGAGGGTATCGGTGCCGAGGCCGGCCGGTTGTCCATGGTCGTACACCCACTGCGCGATCGACTCGTCGATGCGGGCAGGGCGGGTGAGGTCCGCCCCGGGCGAGAAATCGAGGCGATCCTCGCGATCCGGCAGGATCAGTGCCGCGCGCGCGCGAAACGTTTGTTCCAGTTGCTTGTCGCTGATTTCCAGCACCTGTTCGGATGCGAGTGCGGCCGACAATTCGCGCGCCAATTCGTATAGCGCCTGGGCGCGGCCCTCGCGGTGTCCCGCCACCCGCGCCTGGTAACGAAAGCCCGCCGTGAAGTGCGCCGTAATCAACGCCACCACCAGCATCACCGCAAAGGTCAGCAGGTACTGGGCGTCGCTCACCGCGAACGAGTAGCGCGGCGGCACGAAAAAGAAATCGAAAGACGCCACCGACAACAGCGAAGAAAACACCGCCGGCCCGCGCCCATAACGTGCGGAAACGATCACCACCGTCAGCAGGAACAGCATGACGATGTTGGCGAGGTCAAAATACGGATGGATCAGCATGGCCAGCAAGGTGGTCGCGGCACACGCGGCCGCAGTCGTCGCGTAGCGCAACACACGCGACTTGCCGCTGCCGGTGCCTGCGCCGCCGGCTGCGGCCGTGC
>CAZCKI010000196.1:0-6384 GCA_964498815.1 uncultured Burkholderiales bacterium | reverse complement strand
ACAGCAGCGAGGACAGGGCGGAAATCACGATCACCAGCGGCAGCGCCTGGGTGGCCAAGATGAAGGTGCTGGCGCCGTCCTTGACCGGGAATGGCGAATCGCCGCCGCCCACGTAGCCGAACACGAACTTGGTGCCTTCGCGGGTGGCGTCGGCCACACCGTTGAGGGCGTCGTTCAAGGTCGCCGACATTTCCTTGAACCAGGGGAACTTGAACATCATCAGCGCCATCGCCACCTGCAGCAGGATGCCGCCGATGACCGTCCGCCAGGGGATTGCCTTGCGTTTTTCGGAAATGGCCCAGGCGAATACGAACAACAGCACGAATCCCATGAGGCTTTGCATGGCGAGTGGCATGACGTCGACTCCCGAAAGTGAATCCGCGAATCATACATGGCTACGTACATGCGGGGCGTGGCCGCGCATGCATTAGAATTCCGTCCATGAATACGACACCGTCAGGTAAGAGTTTCTGGCTCGTAGCACTCGCCGCGCTGGCCGCGGCAGGGCTGCTGGCCGGTTGCGCGAATGCGCCGCGCTCTGCCAGGGTCGACGTCACGCTGATCGCCTTCAACGATTTTCACGGCAATCTGAAGTCGCCGAATTTACAGGTGAAAATGCCCGATGCAACCCGGCCCGACGGTGTGCGGCCGGTGGTGGCGGGCGGCGTGGAGGCGTTTTCCGCCCTGGTGCAAAAGTTGCGGGCGGAGCACCCGCTCACGGCAGTGGTTTCCGCCGGCGACCTGGTCGGCGCCAGCCCCTTGCTGTCGGCCTTGTTCGACGACCAGCCGACCATCGAAGCGATGAACCTGCTCGGTATCGACGTCCACGGCGTCGGTAATCACGAATTCGACCACGGCATCGCGCATCTGAAACGCCTGCAGAACGGCGGATGCGAGCCCGACGCAAAGACCGGCAAACCCGACTGCGGCGGCCGCGCGCCCTTTGCCGGGGCCCGATTTCCGTTCCTCGCCGCCAACGTAATCGAGGAGGCGACCGGGAAGCCCTTGTTTTCGCCGTACGCGATCAAGGATTTCGACGGCATCAAGGTGGCTTTCATCGGTCTTACGCTACGCGATACGCCCAACCTGGTGCGTCCCGGCGGCACCACCGGCGCGCGCTTCGACGATGAGGTGGAAACGGTGAATCGTCTGGTGCCGCTGATCCAGTTGCAAGGCGTGCAGGCCATCGTCGTGCTGATCCACGAAGGTGGCGCACAGAGGGGCGGCATCAACGATTGCCAGGGATTCAGGGGGCCGATCAAGGAGATCGCGGAACAATTCGATCCGGCGATCCAGGTGGTGGTGAGCGCGCATACCCATCAGGCCTATATATGCCGCTTTGGCGAGCGCTTGATCACCAGCGCCGGCAGCTTCGGCACGCTATTGACCGAAATCGACCTCACGCTGGAGCGCGCGAGCGGCAAGATCGTCTCCGCGCGGGCCGAGAACAAGGTGGTCGCCACTGATGGCCCGGTCGATGCGCGACTTTCACCGATGCTGGCCCGCTATACCGAGTTGGCGGCGCCGCTGGAAAATCGGATCGTCGCGAAGGTTGCGCACACGCTGAATCGTCGCGTGCGACCGGCCGGCGAATCGGAACTCGGCAACCTGATTGCCGACGCGCAATTGTTCGGCACTTCGACGCCCGACAAAGGCGGCGCCGAGATCGCCTTCAACAACCAGACCAGCCTGCGCGCAGCGATCGCGCCGGACGCAGGCGGCAATGTAAGTTACGGCGCCTTGTTCCGTGCACAGCCGTTCCAGAACGATCTGGTGGTGATGACACTTACCGGCGCGCAACTGATTCGGGCGCTCGAACATCAGTGGGGCGCCGATCTCTCCGCGACAGAGCGTACGCTCCTGGATGTTTCGGCAGGTTTTCACTACCAATGGGATGCCGCCAAACCGGAGGGACAACGGATCGTCCCCGGTTCCGTGACGCTGCACGGCAAGCCCATCGCGGCCGACGCCACCTATCGCGTAGCGGTCAACAGCTTCCTGGCCGGTGGCAGCGAAGGCCACGTGGTCTTCACCGAAGGTACCGAGCGGCTGGTTTCGGTGCTGGATCTGGAAGCGTTGGTTTCCTATCTGGAAGCCCGCAATCCCTATACCCCCCCGCCTTTGGGGGCACGTGTCAGCCGTATCCACTAGATATGGGGGTTAAAAATTGTTGTAGCGGCGCAACAAATGCCGGGTGGAAACTTGGCAAGGCGATGGCAAATTTCGAGAATTCAAAATAAAAATCTCTCGGAACCCTATGTTGTAAAAGAAAATAAAGAAACCGCATGCTTTTCGCTCTGCGGTCCAGTTTCACTTGGCGACATGAATCCGTCATAATCGCGCGATATAACGCCTTACCATTTGGTAAAACGGGTATGGGCGTGAATCGCTGCGATCTCTTATCGCTGACCGATATTAGAAAGGGAGCACATGAAGGGTTGGAACGAAGCGCCTCGCCGCAAGGCCCGCATCGAGATCATTCCGATGATCGATGTGATGATGTTCTTGCTGGTTTTTTTCGTTCTGATCAGCATCAACGTGATTCCCGCACAAGGTCTCAAGACCAATATTCCGAAATCGTCCACAGCGGTCGAGTTGCTGGCACCCAAGCGGGTGGTGATCACCATCCCGTTTGAAGGACCGTACATGCTGGACGGCAAGGAAATCGGCGGTCTGGCCGAAGTCGCGCCGGCGCTGTTGCGCGAAAAGGCGACGATCAAGATGAACCAGAAATTCATCGTGATCCTGAACGGCGACGATAACGTGCCCCTGCAAAAGGTCATCGACCTGATGGACGTGGTGAAGCAGGGCGGATTCGACACGCTGACCATCGCGGCCAAGAAGAAAAAATAGCGAACCATGGATTTCCTGTACCGATTTCGCGATTTCGTTTCCGGCCCGCCGGCGCTGATTCTCGCGTTCATCGTGGTGACTACGCCGATCACCAAGGTGATCGAGCGCATGATGAGGGACGAATTCGAGCAGGAAGTCGTTCTCAAGGATCCGCCGCCGCCCCCGCCGCCGCCGAAGGAAGAACCGAAGGAAGTGAAACCGGAGCCCAAGGAAGTGGCGCCGGTACCGCAGATACCGGACGTGATCACCAAGGAAAGCGTGGTCACCGAAGTCAAGCCGCCGGTGCCGGAACCGTCAAGAGACCTGCCCAAGTCCGATGCGCCGCCCTCACCGGCGCAAAGCGGTCCCACGGTGGCGCAGATCGAGGCGGGCTATTCGGGCATCATCCTGCGCTACCTGGAATCGATCAAGCGTTATCCGGGCGGGCGCGAGGCGCGCACCCAGCGCCCCACCGGCAAGGTCTATCTGTGGGTCGATGTGGGCCGCGACGGGTCGATGAAGGACGCCGGCATCATCAAGACCTCGTTTTCACAAATCCTCGACAACGCCGCCCTCGCCACCGCTCGCAACGGGCAGTATCCGCCGTTTCCGGCTTCCGCTTTTCCCGGCGAAAGCACGCACCGATTCAATGTGACATTGGAATACAACTTTAACAACGAGTAGCCGCAGATTTTTTATCTTTACCAAGAAGGGAACATCATGATCATCAAGCCAAAGCACCTAGCACTCGTGATTGCCGGCCTGTTCGCCTCAGGAATCGTCAACGCGCAAACTCCGCCCGCAGAGAAGAAGGATGAAAAGAAGGCCACCGAACTCGGCACGGTGAAAATCACCGGCGAGGGCGACAAGCTCGGCGCCGGCACCCTGATCCAGGAAGACACCGCCAAGGCCCGTTCCACGGCCACCCGTGCCTCGATCGAGAAGATCCGCGCCACCGCCAATCCCTTCCAGGCCATCGAACTGCTGCCCGGCGTGAATACCTTCAGCCACGACTCGACCGGCCTGTTCGGCGGCGCGCTGCGTGTGCGCGGCTTCAATACCGACCAGATGGGCTTCACGGTCAACGGCGCGCCGGTCAACGACTCCGGCAACTTCGCCGTGTTCCCGCAGGAATATGTCGATACCGAAAACGTTTGCGAAGTGTTCGTGACGCAAGGTTCCGCCGACAACGAAGCCCCGCACGTGGGTGCCTCCGGCGGCAATATCGGCATCACCAGCTGCGATCCCCTCGACAAGCGCGGTGCCAAACTGCAGGCCACCGGCGGTCAGCAGCGCCTGTCCAAGACCTTCGTTCGCTACGATACCGGCCTGATCGGCGGCTTCAAGGCGTTCTTGTCGGCCTCCACCGCGCAGGTGGAGAAATTCCGCGGCTTCGGTCGCGCCGATCGCGACCACATCGACTTCAAGGGCCAGATGGACCTGGGTCAGGGCAACAAGCTGGAAGCGACCGCGCTCTACAACTACGCGGTCAACAACAACTACCTGTCCACTTGTAGGGGCGACTTCACGCTGTTCGGTAACGGCCTCGACTTCAGCGGCGTATTCGTCAAGGATCCGGCCGGCAACAACGGCACCGCCCAGGCCGCTACAGCCACCAGCGCCGGCTGCCGTTCCAACGGTTCACAGGCGGCGACCGCGATCTATCCGTTCTACAAGCTGTCGCTGAATCCCTTCAAGAATGCCATCGTCACCGGCTCGGGCAGCTTTAATCTCTCGTCCAATCTGCAACTGGTCGTGCAGCCCTACTACTGGTGGGGATACGGCACCGGCGGCACCGAGCAGACCACCCTGCGGGAAGGCGGCACCCTGCACGGCGGTATCGCCGATATCAACGGCGACGGCGACAAGCTCGATACCGTCACCATCTACCGCGGCAGCCTGACGCAGACCAATCGGCCGGGCGCGACCATCAAGCTCAACTGGCAATTCGGCAACAACCGCGTCATGTTCGGCTTCTGGGGCGAGCGCGCTCGTCACCACCAAACCGCGCCGGGCGTGCGTTTGAATGCCGACGGCACTTCGTCGAACTACTTCGAGGACGGACCGGACCAGGTGTTGAAGCGCGTCGACGGTACCACCTATCAGAACCGCGACACGATCACCATTTCGACGGCGAGTTCCTTGTTCCTGCAGGACACCATCAGCATGATGAACGACCGCCTGGTCATCACGCCGGCCATCAAAACGCCGCGCATCAAGCGTGACTTCACCAACTTCGCCAACGAAGGCGCCAACGCCGGTGCGGACTACAAGTTCCTGTACCACTACAACAATACCTTGCCCAGCCTGTCGGCGCGCTTCAACATCAGCGATACCAACCAGATCTTCGGCAGCATTGCCAAGGGCTCGCGCGTGCCGTCGAACTTCATCTACTTCGGCCGCTTTATCGGTGGCGTCGTGGTGCCGCCGAGCGTCAATCCGGAAACCTCCGTCAATACCGACATGGGCTATCGCTTCCTGAGCGATTCCTTCACCGGTTCGGCGACGGTGTTCTTTACCAAGTTCAAGGACCGCCTGGCGACGTCGAACGATCCGAACCTGAACACCACGCTCGACACCAACGTAGGCGGCTCCAGCAACAAGGGCTTCGAGCTGGAGTTCGGCACCAAGCCGGTCAACGGTTTCAGCCTGTACGGTTCGCTGACCTACACCAAGTCGAGGATCGACAACGACATGACCAACCAGTTCCTGTCGGTGCGTAACGCCACCAATACCGGCACCACCTCGATCCTGTTCGCCACGCTGCCGACCGGCGGCAAAGAGTATCCGGACACGCCGAAGTGGCTGGCCGGCCTCACCTTGCAGTACGCCAGCGGGGCGTTTATCGCCAGCGTAGCGGGCAAGTACACGGGCGATCACTTCACGACGCTGACCAACGACGAGAAGAACACCGGACGCTTCATCACCGACCTGAACGTGGGCTACAAGCTGGCGGTGCCGGGCGACTGGATCAAGACGCTGACGCTTCGCGCCAACGTCTCCAATCTGTTCAACAAGTCGTACTACATCATCAGTTCGGGCAGCGGTTCGAGTTTCGGCACCACCGCATCGTATAACGGCGCTGTCAACAACAGCCAGCCGTTCTACTATGTCGGCGCGCCGCGCTTCTCGAGCTTGTCGATTACGGCCGAGTTCTAAATCGGCAGGTCTGATCCAATCGGGCGGCCCCTTCGGGGGCCGCGCTTGAATTTGCCGATCCTTACCCGGGAAGCTTCATGAATACACAACTCCTGCACGACCTTACGTTCTACGCGCTGGACCTGTTCCTGCTGGTCGGCGTGTTCCTGATCCTGGAACGATCCATCTATTACTTTTTCACCATGCGCCACACGCAGAAGCTGGTGAACATGACCGCCGACACCAATATCGACAAATTGCCGGCGGAAGAGTTGGCGCAGGACAAGACCGCTTCCAATGCGTTGCGCTCCTTCCTCGCCGCCAAGCCGAACCTGAAGACCCACGACGACGTCGAAAATGCGGTCGAAACGGTGTACGTGGAACAGCGCGGGCCGCTCAACAAACACCTGTGGC
>CAZCKI010000195.1:0-6398 GCA_964498815.1 uncultured Burkholderiales bacterium | reverse complement strand
TCAGTGGTAGAGCGCTGCTTTTACACAGCAGAGGCCCAAGGTCCGATCCCTTGAGCGCCCATTATGGATTCCTATCACTATCTTATTATCGGCGGGGGGATTGCGGGAGTGACGGCGGCCGACATGCAAAACCCGATGGGCCTCATCGTCAAGATTCAGGCCGACGGCAACGCGAAGGTGCCGGAAGTGCTGATCGCCAATTACATGGCCGGGAGCCAGCTCGGCGCCATGAAGGCGCAAGGCCACGAAGCCACCCCTGAAGAGCAGGAACAAATCCGCGCCCAGGCCCGCGCCGCCATCGAACCCAAGATCGCCGAACTGGCGCTGCAGGGCTACCTCGCCCGAGAAAACGGCATCCTCTCGGCCAAGGCGAGCTTCAAGGGCGGGCAGTTGCTGGTGAACGACAAGCCGTTCGGGCCGGGTGGGGCGCCGCCGCAATAATGGCGGTACAGTATTACAGATGAGCACCACCAATCTCGACGCCGTCAACCAGGACTTCCGCCGCTTCGACCAGGTCGACAAGCAGCAGCGCTACCGCCTGTCCGAAGCGGAAGCCGGGGAAGAATTCGACGAAGAATTCCAGATCCGCTCCGTGGATATGGCGGAGTATTTTCACGGCGGCGAAGCCGGCAAGGCGCGCTTTGCCGAAGCGCTAGGGCAGGCGATGGAGGAGATCGGCTTTGCGGTGCTGGTGGGGCATGGGGTCGATGCGGCCTTGCTGACCCGCACCGAGGAAACCGTTGCGCGCTTCTTTGCCGAAACGCCCGAGGCCGCGCGCAAGCCGTATCTCGCGCAACGCCACGGTTCGGTGAATCAAGGCTACTTTCCCATCGAGCAGACCACCATCATCTTCCCCGACCAGGTGGAAGGCTGGGTGTTCTGCCGCCGCGCGTTCGATGTGGACGGCGATGCAAAGTACGACGAGCGCGCCTTCTGGCCGCAGGCCGGTTACGAGCCGTTATTCCGCGAACTGATCGAGGCCGAGGAGCCGCTGATCCTGCCGGTGATGCAAAGCATCCTGCGCTACCTGAAGTGCGATCCGCATCGCTACGACCGGCAACTTACCAACACCAACTTCGGTTTCCGTCTCAATTACTATCCCGCCGCAGGCAACGCCGAGCCGGCCGGCGGACGCATGCTCGGGCATGAGGACGTCGATCTCTTCACCTTCCTGCCTGCACCCTCTGTGGAGGGCCTGCAGGTGCTGAACCGCCGCAACATGAAGTGGATCCGATTGCACGCGCCGCCCGGCAGCATCATCCTCAACACCGGCGACTATATGCAACGCATCAGCAACGACCGCCTTCCGTCCACCACCCACCGTGTCAGCCAACCGCGCGACCCGGCCGCCAAGTCGCGCCATCGCATCTCGTTTCCGCTGGCGGTGTACGTGTGGGAGCAGGAAATCCTCGAAGTGCTGCCCGGCCTGGGCGAGCCGAAGTATCCGCCGGTGAGCGCGATTTCGTTTCACACGCATACCACCGCCAAGTATTATGGGGCGGAGTATGCGGTGGATGGGGTGGAGTAGGGCGGGAGAATGCCTTGGCATTGATCGCATCGACCCCCGCACAGGGGCAGTTCGCACCTTTCATTTCCCACCTGCGTAGGTAGGTTACAGGCGCTTCGGCGAGGAGTACAAGTAGCGTACTCGATCGCCACGCAGCGCCTCGCTATTCTGCGTAGTTGCGGTGACCGAAGTCGTTGAGACCGCGGACGGGCCATGCGCCGGCATTCTCAATGTGTCCAGCGAAAGTAGTGTGGCGTCACGGCTTTGGAATGCGCAGCGCGCCAAAGCCGGCCGCTTCGACCGCACTTGTCAGGAGGAACCCATGCTGAACCTACACCGCATCTTTCGGGGCATAGGCAATGCCGCCGTTTCGCGTCGCGCCCTGTGGCTCGCCATTGCACTTGGGGCGGCGTCCTGTGCGTTTGCGCAGCCGACCCCGCCGCCGCCGGCCAACACCACGGTGGCGCAGGAAAAGGCCTTGTCGGTAGAGTTCGCAGGCAAATTCTCCTTCAGTGCGCCGCAAGGATGGCGCATGGGAAACCAGACTCGCGACGCCGCACAAATTTATGTCCCTGCCAAGCCGGATCGCGAAAAGCCGCCCCTGACGATTGCCAGGGGCGAGAAATCGACCTTCGTTGTTGCCTCGGAAGCGGGCATGCTGATCACGGTCGAGCACCGCAGGGACCATGCCGAAGCGGTGAGGCGTCTTGCGGAGATCGCCTCGGAGTACCCGGAACCGGCCGAGGCGCTGACCATCGCCGGATGGCCCGCCATCGAACGGCGCTATCGCTCGCTGATGCCGCAGCTGGGGGGCGCGCAGAATACTCGCGGCAACACCGAGACCTTGTATTTCACCACCGCGATCGCGGTCGCGGATCGGTTGATTCGCTTCAATACCATGTTGGCGCCGGATGCCGACCCGAAATTGCTGGAAGAAGCGAGGACCATCGGCAGGGCACTGGCGGCCGAGAAAGGCAGTGAAGAGGTCTCGAAGCGCGAGCTCGAAGCGATGCAGCGCACCGTCAAACAGCCGGCGGCGTTGCCGCTTCCACCGGCCGATGCCCGCGACAGCAAGCCGTTTCGGCCGGGCAAGGCCAAGGAGGCAGGTACCGCCGTGCAAGTGCAGGCCGGCGTGGGCGAACTGGAAGTCGCCAGCAACGACGGCCAGCACGTGGTGGTGGCGGCGAACAGCGGCTACCGGTATTCGGACGACTTCGGCGTCACCTTTACCGGGGGCGGCGCGACACCGTGCAACCAGGCCGTGTGCGACGGCGACCCCTCCATCACCGTTGGCAAAAGCGGAACGTTTTATTATTCGTGGATGGGCGGCGCCACCGGCCTGTCCAATGACGGCGTGTCGAGGTCGATCGATAACGGCCACACCTTTACGTTTCAAGGCATGGCGGCTTCTTGTCCGGGCACGACGGCATGCAGCTCGCCGGATCAGGAGCATATGGCCGCTGATCGCAACAACGCCGCCATGGCGGGAGGCGACCGGATTTACAACGTGTGGCGCGATTTCGGCACACCCTTCTCCATTCGCATTTCCTGTTCCACCGATAGCGGCGCGAACTGGACGGCGGGGGTTGCCATCGCAGCGGGCGATTTTCCGCGCGTGAGCGTAGGCGGTGACGGCTTCGTCTATGTCGCCTGGCCCTCGGGCGGCAATATGATGCTGCACAAATACAGCAACTGCGATGCCGGCCTTGTAGCGCAAGTGGGTTGGCCGGTGACGGTATCGGCCTTCAATACCGTGGTTTGCCCGGTACCCGGCCTCGACCGTTGCAACGGTCGCAATATCCTGTCCAGTCCCAAGATCGCGATCGACGATCTCGACCCCGCGCATATCTACTATGTCTTCGCCACTTCGACTGCCGCGGGGAACGAAGACATCATGGTGTTTGACTCCACCAACGGCGGCGCGACTTTTCCCCGCTCGGTGCGCGTCAATGCGGCGGTGGCGGGACGCAGATTCATGCCATGGGTGTCGGCTTACGGCGGCATGGCGGTGGTGTCGTGGTACGACCGGCGTTTTGCGACGATGGCGAACAACGACCTGACCCGCTATTACGTCGGCGGCGCGACCGTGCGCGGCCCCAATCTGGAGGCGCTGGCGGAGACCGATCTCTCCGGCGTGAACGACCAGCAATGCTCGCTGTGGCCTTGCGCGACCAATGCGGTGACCGATTCCACCTCGTGCTCGGTGCAGCCGCAATTGGGCGGAATCTGCTGGACCATGCCGATGATGCCGCCGCCACCCATGCCCTACACGCGATGCGACTTCGCGACGACCGTCTGTCCCGGTGCATTGACCTGCACGATCGGCCGTGGCTGTCCGAAATACGGCGACTATAACGGCAACGCCGTCGGCGCCGGTCGCGCTTATTCCGCCTGGGCCTCTTCAACACCGCCGGCCAGCGTGGGCGGCGCCGGCGGCGCCTTGCGGGTGTATGCGTCGGCGGATCGCATCCCGTCCGATTTTTACGTGCGCGACTGGAACGATAGCCCGACCCAATTCGACAACGGCGCGCAGCCGTCCACCCACGCAAGCTTCTGGTCCACCAGCGATGTGTGGAATCAGAGCACCAATGTGGCGGCGGCACCCGGTCCGGGCGGGTATGTCGTCGGCGATGCGCCGAGCCGCGCTTCGTCCAACTATACCTTCGCGCGTGTTTCGCGTCGCATCGCCGCGATGCCGACGGCGCCGGCCGCCCCGGTGACGGTGCATTTTTACCTGGGCGACTACGGCCTTGGCGCCGCCTTTGTCGACATCGGCAGCGAGATCGCCACCTTCGCGACCGGAACCGTCATGACGGCGATCACGCCGCCGCACGCCTGGACCGCGCCGGTGGCGTCGTCGAATCACTTGTGCCTGGCGGTGCAGATCGTCGGTCCGGACGGCGATACCTTCGCCTTGCCCAGTATCGTCGGTACCGCTCCGGGGCCAGCGGATCCCTTGATCCTGATCGACAACAACAAGGCGCAACGAAACTTGCAGGACACCATCGGCACGGCAGACGGCACCGAGCTGTTCGCCACCATTCGCAATGCCGAGTCCAAGGCGCGGGAGATGCGCCTGCGGGTCAAGCTGCCGCCGGGTGTGAAGATCAAGGGAACCTTCCATGTGATCGGCGGCGCCACCTTCGAAATCGCCGACGGCATGCGCATCGATATGGGCAAGCTTGCGCCCGGCGAGGCGCGCTGGCTGCGTTTTCACGCCAGCAGCCTGGTCGACGTCGACAAGCCGGTGCCGATCGAAGTGTTCGAGGATACCGATCCGCCGGCCAACGGCTTCGTGATCCTGCTGCACCGCGATTCGATCGAGAACGTCGCCAAGCGCAACCTGATCGACCTGGCCAGCGTGATGTCGCGCCTCGCCAAGATCGAAAAGAACGCCGCGGCCAATGCATTGGCCGTGTCGGCGCTGCGCGCCGCGAAGAATGCCGGCCGGCAGTCTTATCTCGCGTATCTGCAGGCCAATCGGACCGGCATCGGCCAGATTCTTGCCGCTCACTTCAGGACCAGCAAGCAGAAGGATGCATTCGATATCCTCGCCGCGGCCAACGCAATGGGACAAGCCGTGTTGAAGAAGGACGCGGATCTTGCCGCGACGACCCATACCGCCCTGATAGAGCGCCTCGATGCGCACCTGACCGACATCATCAGGAACAAGAGCGCATTGCAGTAATCGGCGCATTTGCAGCCGCGCGGCCAAGCCACACGCCAAGGCGGCGTGTGGCTTTTTCTTTGCACGACGGTGGTCTGGCCCATCAGTGGCAAGTGCAACACGTGGCCCGAGCCCGTTGCGCGGCGTCGTATAATTTCCCGACGCCCCGCTGACCAAATTGATTCGAAAGGCATCTTTCGCCATGCATGAAATCTCCGCCTTGATCGGCATCGTCGCTTCCATCACCGTCGGTGTGATCAGCCCCGGCCCCAGTTTCATCATGGTGGCACGCACCGCCATCGCTGCTTCGCGCGACGAGGGGCTGGCCGCGGCGGTGGGCATGGGCCTGGCGGGCACGGTGTTGTCGATCGCGGCGCTGGCGGGGCTCAATAGCCTGCTGCTGGCGATGCCTTCGCTCTATCTGGTGCTGAAGGTGGCGGGCGGGCTGTACCTGGTCTACATCGGCGTGAGGGTATGGTCCGGTGCCAAGACGCCGTTGGCGATGGTGGCGCCCGCGCAGCTTGCCGGCGGCACGCGGCGCCGCTCGCTGCTGCTGGGCTTCACCACCAATGTGAGCAATCCGAAAGCCTCGATCATCTACGCCAGCGTGTTCGCAGCCTTCCTGCCGCCGGCGCCGTCGCTCGCCTTCAATGTGGCGGTGGTGATGCTGGTGACGGCCGTGGAAGTCGGCTGGTACTCGATCGTCGCGATGACGCTTTCCACCGACCGGCCGCGTAGCGCCTACCTGCGCTACAAGGCTACCGTCGACCGGGTGGCGGGCGGGGTGATGATGGCGCTGGGATTAAAGTTGATTTCTTCTGCGCAAAAGGCGTAGAACCGCCTGAATCGCCGGTTGCCCGGCTGTCGGTCAAGCCAAATTGTCCACCTTTCCTGCTGGCAGTCCGTGCGCGGACCTGCCTAAATAACTACTGCAATCGGTGTCCGATGCGGGCTGCGGGAATTTTTTTGTGCCGCGTCGAATATATTGCTATTGTTTATTCGTTTTTTCTTTAAAAATCAGATAGTTGTATTGAGTGAAAACCGCCCAAAAAAGTGCCTGTTTTGGCATTTGCGAGCCCTTGCTTACTTGCCGCGCCCGGCGGTGGATACGAGCCCGGATTGACCCATATCAAAGGGATGCCAGTTTGCGGTTGCTTATATTAATGCGAATCATTATCATTTATGTATAGTGTTGTGTTGGGTAAGTGTGTTTTTTGGATGAGA
>CAZCKI010000194.1:0-6403 GCA_964498815.1 uncultured Burkholderiales bacterium | reverse complement strand
ATGATCTGGCACAGGCGACGAATCTGCGGGGAAATATCACTCATGATCGTTTTTTAATAAATTATTATTGCATTACGATAATTATTTGCTATTATATAACCATAATACTCGCTTGGCAGACGACCGCAAGCGACCTCCGTCGGCTGGGCCGGCCTTACTAGATAGTAGATAGAAAGCCTTGAGATGAAAACTTCCCTTTTTCTCCTGCCCCTGCTGGCCGCCTGCTGTCTTGCCGGTCAGGCGCCGCCCGCCGCAGCCAACACCGCGTTCCTGATCGCAGCCGATCTGCGCAGCTTTTTCCACGGCGAACCGGCGCCGCCGCCGAAAGCGCCGCCACCCAAGCAACTGGCCGCTGTACGTACGGCACCGGGAGTGGAAGCCGATCCACAGATCGAAAGTTTCTTTCGTGCCCTGGCCGATGCGCTGAAAGCGCGCGACGGGAAAGCCATGCAGCCGCGGCTCGCCGAGCGTTACGCGATCGACGATCTGCCGGATGGCTTCAAGCCCTCGACCTACTTTGCACAGGCGATCGACGCCATCGCCAGCCCCAGCGAAATCGTCGTCAGTTCCATTGTTCGCGAAAAGACCGAATGCGTCGCCGTCGTCGAATTGCACTACGGCACCGATCCGGTCAAAAAGAAGATCTTCCGATTCGATGCCGGCGGCAAACTGGTGTGGACCGACTGGTTCCGCGTGCAGGTGCAGCGGGGTGGCGCATGAACGCGCTAACGGATGGATTGCCGCGACACGCCATCGAACTGACGGCGGCAACGAAGTCTTATGCCATGCGCGGCGGCTTTCGCGCCGACGCCTTGCGCGGCCTCAGCCTGCAGATCGCCTACGGCGAATACGTGGCCGTACTCGGCAAATCGGGCAGCGGCAAATCGACCCTGCTGAACCTCATCGCCGGTCTCGACCGCCCTACTTCCGGCGGCGTAAGCGTGGCCGGCGAACGCATCGGCGACCTGAGCGAGAGCCGCGTCGCACAGTGGCGCGGCCGCAATATCGGCGTGGTGTTCCAGTTTTTCCAGCTGCTGCCAACCCTGACCGCCGAGGAAAACATCGTGCTCGCCATGGAACTGGTCGGCAGCGTGCCGATAGGCCAACGACGCGCGCGCGCGGCAGAATTGCTGGCGCTGGTCGGCCTCGGCGAGCACGCGCGCAAGCTGCCGTCGATGTTGTCCGGCGGCCAGCAGCAACGCGCGGCCATCGCGCGGGCGCTGGCCAATGACCCGCCTATCCTGCTGGCCGACGAACCAACCGGCAACCTCGATACCGAAACCGCCGCCGACATCAACCAGTTGTTTTGCCGGTTGGCGGCCGCCGGCAAGACCCTCCTGATCGTGACCCACGATCAAAACCTGTCCGAGACCGCGCATCGCGTCATCGAATTGCGCGACGGCGCCATCGTTGCCGACCGCATTCGGGTGGCGGCATGAGCATGCGGCTTCGAAAAGTGCTGGGCGATGTCATTGCTTACCGCGGCAAGCTCGCCGCCATCGTCGTCGTGCTGACCGTTTCCGCCGCCGCGGTGGTGGCGGGCCTCAATGCACAGACCGTGCTGAAACGCGAAATCGCCGCGAGTCTCGCCACTGCAGCCGCACCCGACGTCGGGCTCTGGTTCGAACAAGCCGGCGCCAGGGAGAGCACGCTGGTACGGGCGCAGGACAATGTCGCCGCTGCCGAGCCACGCCGCGTGGTGCTGACCCGCATTGCCGCTGCCGACGGCAGCTGGCTGCCGATTCGCATCGTGGTCCTCGCCGATCCCCTGTCCGCTCGCATCGGTGCGCTGCATCGCGACGGCGGCCCGGTAGCGGCCGACGCCGCCGCGTTGCTGGTCGAACAATCGGGCCGCTCGCTGCTGGCGCCCGGCGCCGGACTTCGCCTGCGCAGGCCCGATGGCGTCGTCGCCGACCTGCCGCCGCCCGCATTCGTGCACGACACCTCGGTCGCGCCCAGCACCCAGGAACGCATGCTGTACGGCTATGCGACGCCAGCGGTGGCGGCGCAACTGGGAATCAATCCGCTGCCGGACCTGTTGCTGGTGAAAATGTCGAAACGATCCTCGGCCGGCGAAGCCTATGAACTGGGAACCGCTTTGTTGGACAAGCTCGCGGCAGCCGGCACGCCGGCACTGCGCATGGAAGTGCTGCCGCCGACCCATCCCCACCAAAGCCTGATGAACGCCATGCTGACGGTGCTGAAGGTATTGTCCGCGCTCGCGGCGCTGGCCGGCGCGGCGCTGGCCGGCTACCTGATCGCGGCCTGGATGCGCAAGGAAACGCGCGTGGTCGGCGTGATGAAAACGCTGGGCGCGAGTCGGTCGCAAGTCGTCGCGCAGTATCTGGCCCTGCTGTCGCCGGTGGCATTGGTCTCGCTGGCACTGGCACTGCCGCTCGGCATGCTGGCCGGACGCGTGCTGGCGACGAGCTACGCGGTCACACTCAATATCGATATCGGCGACAGCAGCGTGCCGGCAGCACTCCTCCTCAACGAAATCCTGCTGGTACTCGCCATCCCGGCGCTGGCCATGTTCCTGCCGATCCTGCGCGCGGCGCGCATGACGCCGCACGGCGCGATCAGCGACGCCGGCATCACGGCGCTACCCGCACCGGGTCGCTGGGCCGCGCGCCTGGTGACGGTGCCGGCGGCGGTGCGCTGGACGCTGGCAGCGCGCAACATCTGGCGTCGGCCGATGCGGACGCTTTTCATGCTGGCGGGCCTCGCCGCTGGCGGCGGCTTGCTGCAAATGAACGAAAGCGACTACCTGAGTCTCATGAGCGTGATCGACCAAAGCCTCGAAAGGCAGGCACACGACATCGAGGTGCTATTGCCGAAGGCCGCACCTGCCGCCACGCTCGAAGCTATCGCCGCCCGGATACCGGCGCTCACCGCCGCCGAAGCCTGGCGGCGCGCCACGGTCAGTCTGTTGCAGCCGACCGCGGTAGATGAAGTAAAACAACCCAGGCGCATCGGCCTGGTCGCCTACCCGTCTGCCACCCGCCTGTTCCGGCTGCCGCTGTCGCAGGGCCGCGTGCCCGGTGGCGATGCACGCGGCCTGCTGGTCACCCGCGCCGCACAGGAAAGCATGCCCTGGCTGCAAGTCGGCCGCGAAGTGAAGGTGCGCGCATCCGGCGGCCGCGAATCTACCATTGCCGTCATCGGCCTTACCGAAGAAATCGGCGGACCGTCTCTCTACACCGACTTCGCGACCTTCGAAGCCTTGACCGGTCTCGGCGATGCTTCCAACTCGCTGCGCGCGAAAGTCGGCAGCGGCTCGATCGAGGAAGCGGTGGCCGCGCTCGACCAGGCCTTCCTGAATGCGCGCCTGCCGGCCGCGCAAATCATCTCGCGCACCATGATGCGCGACGCGCTCGACGAACATTTCAAGGTGGTCGGCGACGTCATGCGCATCGTTGCCCTGGCGGCGGCGCTGATCGGGGCGATCGTGCTGGTCGCCACCACCAGTCTCAACGTGCTCGAACGCGCACGCGAGATCGGCATCCTGCGCACGCTGGGGGCAACGCCGCGCGCCATCACGCGCATTTTCTTTGCCGAAGGCGCGGTCGTCGCGGCGCTCGGCGTGCTGTTGGCGGTAGGTTTGTCGCTACCGCTCACGCTGGCCGTCCTGTATGCGGCTGAGCATTCCCTGCTGTACGTGAGTGTGCCGCTACGATTTTCGGCAACGGGATTGCTGCAATTGTGCGGCGGCGCCTTGCTGGTGATGGCGGCGGTGCAGCTTACCGTCTGGTGGGGCCTGCGCAGCAGCGTACGGGAAAACCTCGCCTACGAATAGAGGGCGGCGGCGCTAGACACGCCAGACGCTCGCAAACCAGGGTTGCTGGTCACGAGGCAAACCCTCCGGACGAAAGAAGTGACCGACTTCGCTGAACCCCGCCGCCGTCATGGCGGCTCGCCAGCGGTCCGGATGGTGATAGACGCTGTAGCGACCGCTGTTCCAGCCTTCGCGGTCGTCGCCGTGCGGGATCGAGGCAAATAACACGCCATGCGGCTTGAGGCTGTGGCGCAGCTCCAACAAAACGCGCGGCAGCTCGACCGAGGGAACGTGCTGCAGGCTGGCGTTGGCAAACACGCCGTCGAACATCGCGTCGGGTAGTTGCAGCGAAAGAAAGTCCTGCTGCCAGACTTCGCAGCCGCTATGCGCAGCGGCCATTTCGACGAATCGCGCCGATCCGTCGATGCCGACCGCGCGATGCCCAAGGCCGGCGAATACCTTCAGGTCGCGACCCGGCCCGCAACCGAGGTCCAGCAGCGTGAACGGCTGCGGCCCTTCGATAGCGGCCAACAGGGCGTCGATATTCTGGCGGACGTCGTGATCGCGCGTGCCCTGCCAGAAGGCATCGGCGCGTTGCTGGTAGTGTTCCAGCGTTTGCGCGGAAATCGCGGCCCACTCCTTCGTTTCGGCTTGCATCGATCGCTTCCTGTCCGGTGGGTGTCCGCCACCGCTGCGGCATCATTGTGAACGGCATCGGCCGCAGCGTAAACTAGTTGTGTTTCGATCTGCACTACCTGCACCATTTTTCGTCGGAGAACCCAGTATGGCCCCACTCGACAACACCGCCATGATCCAGCAGGCCATCCAATTGGCGATTGCTCCCGTGTTCCTGTTGACCGGCATTGCATCGTTGCTGAGCGTGATGGCCAATCGGCTGGCGCGCATCATCGATCGCGCCCGCCACTTCGAAGGCAAGTGGGCCGACCTCGACGACACGGCGCTGGCCTCGGCGCGCGCGGAAATGATCAACCTCGAACGCAGGCGCCGCCTGGCGAGCTGGGCCATCAATTTCTGCACCTTCGCCGCATTGCTGGTTTGCACGGTGATCGGCACCCTGTTTTTCGAGGAATTTTTCCGGACCGATCTCAAATGGGTAGCCGGCGCCGAATTCATCGTTGCGATGATCTCCCTGATGGGCGGCCTCGGCTGCTTCCAGCGCGAGGTGTACGTCGCCACCCATACCGTCAGCATCGATGCGACGCAGTTCGATCGCTAGGCTGATATTTGCCCTGCATCAAGTCGATTTTCGCGACGGACACGCGCGGTATTTGATCCAGCGTAAAGAAACCCAAAATAGCCGGGATTGCACATTGCCTCAAGTGATGGGCGGACATAGCATGCGCTCTACTACATCTTGTGGTGACATGCATGACAAACACTTTGCAATCCGCCGGCCAAACCTGCTGGGTGATCAAGCGCGATCTCAGCCTGCAACCGTTTCAATTTGAAAAAATAGCAAGTGCTATCGGTCGCGCCGCCGCCGCCACGGGCGAGCTCGACGAAGCGCAATCGCTGGCGCTCGCCACGCGGGTCGCGACACAGGTCGTCGATTGTCACGCCGAACCCAGCGTCGAAGCGATCCAGGATTGCGCCGAGCGCGCCTTATTCGAAGATGGCCGCTTCGAGACGCTGCGCGCGTATATCGTCCATCGTGAACAACACCGGCGCTTGCGCAATGCCCGCAGCACCCTGGTCGATGCCGCCACCACCGTCAACGAATACCTCGACCAGCGCGACTGGCGGGTACGCGCCAATGCCAACCAGGGCTACTCGCTGGGCGGCCTCATCCTCAATGTTTCCGGCAAGGTCGTCGCCAATTATTGGCTGGACCAGGTCTATTCGCCGGAAATCGGTACTGCGCATCGCGAGGGCGACGTACACATCCACGACCTCGACATGCTGGCGGGCTACTGTGCCGGCTGGTCGCTGCGCAGCTTCCTGCATTTCGGCTTCAACGGCGTGCCCGGCAAAGTCGAAGCCGCGCCGCCAAAACACCTGTCCTCGGCAGTGGGCCAGATGGTGAACTTCCTCGGCACCCTGCAAAACGAATGGGCCGGCGCCCAGGCGTTCAGCTCCTTCGATACCTACCTCGCTCCCTTCATTCGCAAGGACCGCCTCGGCTACCAGGAGGTCAAGCAGTGCATCCAGGAATTCATTTACAACCTCAACGTTCCCTCGCGCTGGGGCACGCAGACACCGTTTACCAACGTCACCTTCGATTGGGTCTGTCCGGAGGACTTGCACACCGAGATCCCGATCATCGCCGGCGAGGAAATGCCGTTTTGCTACGGTGACCTGCAGGTCGAGATGGACATGATTAATCGCGCCTACATCGAAATCATGAGCGGCGGCGATGCCAAGGGCCGGGTATTCACCTTTCCGATCCCCACCTACAACATGACCGAGGATTTTCCCTGGGAAAGCGAAAACGCCGAGCGCCTGTTCGCCATGACCGGCAAGTACGGCCTGCCGTATTTCCAGAACTTCATCAATTCGGAACTGAAGCCGAACATGGTGCGCTCGATGTGCTGCCGCTTGCAGCTCGACCTGCGCGAACTATTGAAGCGCGGTAATGGCCTGTTCGGCTCGGCCGAGCAGACCGGTTCG
>CAZCKI010000193.1:0-6407 GCA_964498815.1 uncultured Burkholderiales bacterium | reverse complement strand
GCCCTCCACCGGACGCTCACCCCGGACCAGGCGGCAGCGGCCAAGGAGCAGATCATCAGCATGGCCGACGGTGACGGCCGCCGGCTGATCAACCTGGTCGATCAACTGGCGACGGCGGCGGAAAATGATCCGGCTGCGGTCATCGATCAAAAATTTGCTGAAACGGTGCTGGCGCGTGCGGCACGGCGTTTCGACAAAGGCGGCGACAATTTCTACGACCAGATCTCGGCCTTGCACAAAAGCGTGCGGGGCTCCGATCCGGATGCGTCGCTCTATTGGTTTTGTCGCATGCTCGACGGCGGCGCCGATCCTCGCTATCTGGCGCGACGGCTGATCCGCATGGCGACCGAAGACATCGGCCTGGCCGATCCGCGCGCGCTCGACATTACCGTTCATGCCGCTGATATTTATGAACGGCTGGGCTCGCCGGAAGGCGAATTGGCGCTGGCCGAGGCGGTGATTTTCCTGGCCGTCGCCGCCAAATCGAACGCGGTGTACACCGCCTACGGGGCGGCCAGAGCCTTCATCGAAAAGGACGAGTCGCGACCGGTACCGATGCATATTCGCAACGCGCCGACCAAGATGATGAAAGAAATGGGCATGGGCAAGGGCTACCGCTACGCCCACGACGAGGCGGAAGGCTATGCGGCGGGTGAGAATTACCTGCCGGATGGCATGGAGCGCCCCAACTGGTACCAGCCGACCGAACACGGGCTGGAGGCGAAAATTCGCGAAAAGCTTGCGCATTTGCGTGAACTTGATGGAAAATCCAAGTCATGAACGCGTTTGTCCACCTTCCGCGCAGCAACCCCTCCAGCCGCTCCTCTCGATCTAGGTAGCGCTCGCCTTTTCCTGCGCCCGACGCGGATGCGGAAGGCGTGCGCGAAAACCCAAATTTGTGTTTGTCATTCTGAGGGCGGTTTTATCGCCCGAAGAATCTCATCCCTGCACGAATAGATGAGATTCTTCACTGCGCCTCGCCACGTTCAGAATGACAGTTTGAAACGTAGTCGCCAATCAATAGGATTCACCATGCTAGACATCCAACTAATCCGAAAAGACCTGCCCACCGTGCTGGCGGGATTGGCGCGCCGCAGCGTTGCCTTCGACGAAACGCAGTTTCATGTGCTGGAAAACGAGCGCAAGACCCTGCAAACCAAAACCGAGGAATTGCAGGCCAAACGCAATTCGCTGTCCAAGCAGATCGGTGCGATGAAAGGCAAAGGGGAGGACACGTCCGCGGCGATGGCGGAGGTCGGCGGGCTCGGTGATCAGCTGAAAGCCAACGAGACTGCACTTGCCGCATTGCAGGAAAAATTGAATGATTTCCTGCGCGGCATCCCCAATATTCCGCGCGCCGATGTGCCGCAGGGGAAAGACGCCGAAGAAAATGTCGAAGTTCGCCGCCAGGGCTCGCCGCGCACTTTCGATTTCCCGGTAAGGGATCACGTCGACCTGGGCGCCGGGCTGGGTGGGCTCGATTTCGACACCGCAGCCAAGCTCTCGGGTGCGCGATTTTCCGTCCTGAAGGGCGGATTGGCGAGATTGCACCGGGCAATCGCGCAGTTCATGCTCGACGTTCATACCGGCGAGCACGGCTACACCGAGGTGTACGTGCCGTACATGGTCTCCGGTGAAAGCGCCGACGGAGTATCGAGCCTCGCCAAGTTCAAGGACGACTTGTTCAAGATCGAGGGTCGCGACCTCTACCTGATTCCCACAGCCGAGTATCCGGTGACCAACTTCGTGCGCGATGTCATCCTCAAGCACGAGGAATTACCACTGAAATTCGCCTGCCACAGCCCTTGTTTCCGCTCGGAGGCGGGCAGCTATGGCAAGGACACGCGCGGCATGATCCGTCAGCACCAGTTCGACAAGGTGGAATTGGTGCAGATCGTTCCGCCCGAACAATCCACCGCAGCGCACGAGGAACTGACCGCGAACGCGGAGGCCATACTGCAAAAGCTGGAGCTGCCGTATCGCACCATGCTGCTTTGCACCGGAGACATGGGATTTTCCTCGGCCAAGACCTACGATCTGGAAGTGTGGCTGCCGGCGCAGAATACCTATCGCGAGATTTCCTCGTGTTCGAATTTCGAGGCCTTCCAGGCGCGGCGCATGATGGCGCGCTTCAAGAACGCGCAGGGCAAGACTGAACTTTTGCACACCATCAACGGCTCCGGCCTGGCGGTGGGGCGCACGCTGGTGGCGATTCTGGAGAATTACCAGAATGCCGACGGTAGTGTAACGATCCCAGCGGTGTTGCTACCGTACATGCGTGGTGTGACGAAACTGGAAGCGACCAAATAACGAGTGTCGTCCTGAGCGTAGCGAAGGACCTCATCCGGCGGATGAGCGGCGTCATACGCTCAAGGGATGAGATCCTTCGCTACGCTCAGGATGACAGCTCGCTAGTTCGTAGTCGCCTGTACGGCCTCCGGCTCCAGCGGTTTTTCCAGCTTGAGCAGGATGTCGTGGTAGTTGCGGATGGCGTCCACCAGCGCCACCGCTTCGTCGCCGCGGCAATAGCCGTGATTGAGCGTCTCGAACACGGCCGGGTCGCGCATTTGCAGATAGGCCTTGCGCACGTCCAGCCAGGAATCGGCATTGAGCTTCATGCGCTGGGTGAGGATGCGCGCGTCCTCCAGGTGGCCGTACCCCTGGTTGTAGGCGGCCAGCGCCAGCCAGGTGCGATCCGGCTCGGCGATGCGCACCGGCACGGTCTCGCGCAGCAGCGCGAAGTACTTGGCGCCGCCGATGATGGAGTCGCGCGCGTCGAGGCGATTCCTGATCTTCATACGGTCCGCCGTTTCGTCGGTCAGCATCATCAGGCCGCGCACCCCCGTCGGTGAGGTAGCCAGCGCGTCCCAGTGCGATTCCTGGTAGCCGATGGCTGCCACCAAGCGCCAATCGAGCCCGGTAAGCTCTTGCGCTTCCTGAAAGTGCGGACGCAGTTTTGGCAACACCGAACTGACCTTCTCGAGGAAGGCTTCGGAGTCGATGGGCTGGATGCGGTTGACGTGGCCGTAGTAGCGATCGATCAACCGGTTCAGCGTGCCGTTGGCGCGAATTTTTTCGAAGAAGAGGTCGGCTTTCTTGCGCAACTCCTCGTCCGCCGAAGGGGCGAAAGCCCAGGCGACGCGTGCATCGCGGCCGACGTTGAAAGCCGACGACAGGTCGGTGTGGATGCGCTTCAGGTCGGAAAATGCGGCCGCATCGACCAAGGCAAATTCGGCCTTGCCGCTTTCGACGCGCGCGAGCAAGGCCTCGGCATCGGACTCGTGCGGCAGCACATCGATAGCGAGGCCGGGGTAGGTGCCGGTCAATTCGCGCAGCAGGTCGTGCGCCGGCGTTTCGGCGATGACCGCCGTGTTCAGACCAGTGGCGTCGTTCATATTGCGCGGTCTCTTCGCCGCAGTGCGGTAGATCAGTTGGTATTGGATCGATTGGTACGAAGGGCCAAATTTGAATTTGGCGGAGAGTTCGGGCGAGGGGGAAAGGTGAGCCGCAGCCAAGTGGGAACGGTTTTTTTCCAGCGCCGCGACCAGGCGCGCGTAGCTCGACACGACGCGAAACTTGACGCGATAGCCCAACTCCTTGGCGAACATGCCGGCCAGGTCCTGTTCGAAGCCGAGCGGTGGCTCTTTGCTTTGCGACGCCACTTGAATGGCCGGCCCACGCAGCGTCAGCACCACCAGCTCGCCGGTTTGCTGGGGCGGCCTGACCTCGCGCTGCAGCCACTCGGGAACGTCGTTGAAATCGCAGCTGGCGAACAAGGCGCAGACGACCAGCAGGGTGGCTCCGCGCGTCCAGGCCATCGTTCAGGGTGCCACGACCAGTTTGCCGGTGGCGCGCCGTGCCAGCAAATCGTCGAGCGCCTGCGGCACTTGTTCCAGCGTGTAAGTACGTGAAATCAGGGGGCGAATCCTGCCTTCGCGCAACCAGCCGAGCAGTTGCCGGATGCCGGCCAGATTGGCGGTCCCTTCGCGCCTCACGAATTCGCCCCAAAACACACCCACCAGCGATGCCCCCTTCAGCAGGGCCAGGTTCCAGGGCAGGGCTGGAATGTCGCCGGCAGCGAAGCCGATGACGAGATAGCGGCCCCGCCAGGCAATGGAGCGAAATGCGGGCTCGGCAAAACGGCCGCCGACCGGATCGAATACGACGTCGGGTGACAAGGCCAATTTCTTGAGCGACTCGCGCAAATCCTCGTGTTCGTAATCGATCACATGGTCGGCGCCGTGCTCGCGGCAGATGGCCAATTTTTCGGCGGAGGAAGCGGCGGCGATCACGGTTGCGCCGAGCGCCTTGCCGATTTCCACCGCAGCCAGACCAACCCCCCCGGCCGCACCCAGTACCAGCAGCGTCTCACCGGCCTTGAGTGCGCCCCGGTCGGCGAGCGCGTGCCAGGAAGTGCCGTACGCCAGCGTGAATGCCGCTGCCAGGGGAAAGGTCATGTCCGTGGGAATCGGCATCACCAGCGCAGCCGCAACCACGGCTTCCTCGGCAAAGCCGCCGACGCCGCAAAATGCCACCACCCGGTCGCCGGTCTTGAGGTGGTCGACGTTATCGCCGACGGCCAGCACCTCGCCGGCGATTTCAGCGCCGGGTGTAAACGGAAAGGGAGGTTTCAACTGGTACTTGCCTTGCACCATCAGTGCGTCGGGATAATTGACACCAGCAGCTTTCACAGCGATCAAGACGTCGCCGGCGCCGACGGCGGGGCGCGCGATTTCGGCTACCTCCAGTTGATCCGGCATTCCCCATTTCCGGCATAGCACAGCCCGCATGTCGAATCCTTGTGGTGGCGCGAGGGCAACAGGTAAATAGGGTAGCACGCGATTTGTGCGACAAGTTTTCAGTGGAGGGCAGATTCACGAGATAATCTCCACTGTTTAGCCGACCCGATTTATTCATGACCGCAAATATCATCGCGCTGGTGCCGGCCGCCGGAACCGGTACGCGCCTGGGCGACAGCCTGCCCAAGCAGTACCTGGATTTGCACGGCAGGCCGATGATCTACCACGCGCTGGCGGCGCTGGCGGCGGTGTCCAGGGTGAGCCGCATCGTCGTGGTGTTGTCGCCCGAGGATAGCAATTGGCCGACATTTTCCGAACACTGGGACCGTATCGGTCCCAAGCTGTATACGCTTCCCGCGGGTGGCGCAACCCGCAGCGAAACCGTCGCCAACGGGCTCGCCGCGATCGAACAAAACACGAATGCGGACGGCTGGGTGATGGTGCACGACGCGGCGCGGCCGTGCATACGCAGCGAATTGATCGAGCAGTTCATCGATGAACTGGAGGGCGATCCGATCGGCGGCCTGCTGGCGCTGCCGCTCTCCGATACCATCAAGTCCGGCGACGAGAATATGCGCGTGGAAAAAACCCTGTCCCGCGAAGACGTCTGGCGCGCGCAGACGCCGCAGATGTTTCGCTACGCCGTGCTGCGCGAGGCGCTCGCCGCCTGTCCGCAGGCCACCGACGAATCGCAGGCGATCGAGGCTTTGGGACATCGGCCTAAACTGGTGATGGGGGATAGCGCCAACCTCAAGGTGACCTACGCGCCGGACTTGCAACTGGCGCGGCTGCTGCTGACCCTCGGTCACCGCGAATAAGGGAATAACGATGACGGATTTCAGGATTGGCCATGGCTACGATGTTCATCAACTGGTTGCCGGCAAGCCTTGCATCATCGGCGGCGTGACGATCCCTTACGAGCGCGGCTTGCTCGGCCATTCCGATGCGGATGTGCTGCTGCACGCTATTTGCGATGCCTTGCTCGGTGCTGCCGCGCTGGGCGATATCGGTCGACATTTTCCGGATAGCGATCCACGATTCGCCGGCATCGACAGCCGCAAGCTGCTGCGCGAAGTGGTTGCGCTGGTTCGGAGCAAGGGGTTTGAGCCGAGTAATGTCGACGCGACCATCATCGCCGAGGCGCCGCGCATGTCGCCGCACGTAGCCGCGATGGTGGCGCATATCGCGCAAGATCTCGGCATCGCGCCGGAGCGCGTCAACGTCAAGGCGACGACGACCGAGAAGCTGGGCTTTGCCGGTCGCGGCGAAGGCATTGCCGCCGAGGCGGTCTGCCTGTTGCGGTCCTAGGAACCGACTTTAAGCCGCTTGCCCGGATTGATGACGGTGGTTGCGTTGATGCCGTTCCAGCGCAACAGGCTGGCCAGCGAGATGCTGAATTTGTCGGCGATGTCGCTGAGCGTATCGCCGCTCTCAACGACGTAAAACGTTGCCTTCGGCGCAGCGACAGGGCGATTCTCGCCTCCCGTCAGCGATAGGCGCTGACCCTTGTCGATCGCGGAGCTACGCAACTGATTCTGCGATTGCAACTGGGTGACGGTGAGACCAAACCGATTGGCGATGGAAAACAGCGTGTCGCCCGCCTGCACG
>CAZCKI010000192.1:0-6425 GCA_964498815.1 uncultured Burkholderiales bacterium | reverse complement strand
AACGCCATTTGGGAAGTGGCCACCGCGGTGCCGCCCAGATTGGCGTTGAGATATATCTGCAAATGGATGTGGGTAATGCGCCCGGCGTACCAGCCCGGGTAAATCGTCGTAAAAGTAACCGTGCCGGTGCTATCCGTGACCAACACGCCGCGCAAAAAGGTCTGCGCCACCGTGCTGACGCCGCCGGTCTGGTTGGCATAGCCGGAATAAACGCCGTCCTTGTCGCAGTGCCAGATATAAACGGCGGCGTTGGCGAGCGGCGCGCAACCGCTGTTGGTATTGGTCAGCACCAGCTTCACCGTCAGCGGCACGCCGAGTTTGCCCTCCGTGATATTGGCGCGTGCAATGGCGGTGTTGGTGAGAATCGCCAACAGCGGATAGGGACCTTCGGTCTCCTGCGGAATCAGACTGCAGGAGCCGGCCACGACCGCGGCCGCGCGGGTGACGGCCACGCTATACGTCGTGGTCGTCGTGCCGTCCTGAGCGGTGACCAGTACCGTGAGAGTGCTCGCGCCTTCCGGCAAACTGACCGCGCCGGACGCGCTGCCGCTGCCGACCACCGTGCCGTTGACGCGAACGGTGGCCGCGGAGTTGGCGGTGGTGGGCGTCACCGTCAAAGACGAGATATTGTTTGCCACGCTCAAGCTGTAGCTGATGGTTGCGGCGGCAAATGACGGTGTCAGCGAGCCGCTGGAAAGCGCCAGCCCGGCCAGGGACGAGTTGCTGCTGACCGAACTGGCCGTTCCGGTCGAGAAAGGGTTGGCAGAATCCGAACCGCCACCGCCGCCGCACGCAGCAAGACCGCCCGCGCTCAACGCACTCGCCGCGGCGAGCCACTCGCGGCGCGTCAGCACTTTTTCAATCGCCTTCGTCATCACTTCTCTCCTTGTTGAAAAATCCTGTCATACCGCCACGGCGGCCACGCGAAAGCCAACCGAGTGGTAGCCGCCCGAACCCGCGCGCCCTTCGCCGCGGTAGCTGGTCTTGCAACTGGCGCTGGTCGAGTACCACGACCCGCCGCGCACGGCATAGACCGTCGCACCCGCCTCCGCGCCGTTTTGCGCGACGATGAGGCTGGTGGTCCACTCGAAAGCATTGCCGGCCATGTCGTAACAGCCGTAGTAGCTCTTGCCGGCCTCGTAATTGCCTACCGCCGTGGTATTGCCGCCGCCGGCCACCAGCGCATCGAACACGTCGGTGTAGACAAACCCGGTATAGGTACTGTGGTCGATCCAGCCGGTGACGGCGCCACTGGCGCTTAGCGACAGAATCGAGGCGATGGTGGCGCTGGTGTTGTATTTGGTCGATGCGCTGTTGTTGTAGGTGGCCAGCGTATTGGGAAAATTTGCGAGGTAGTAGGCCGTACACAGGCTGTTGCAATTGACCTTCGTTATCAGCACACCGCCGCCATAGGACATGTCCAGCGCATTGCCCCAGGGATAGCCGAGACTGCTCGGCCCCCGCGCCGCGTTTTCCCACTCGGCTTCGGTCGGCAACCGTACCGTCCAGCCTGGATATTTGGCCGTGAGCCAGACGCAGTAGGCCTGCGCATCGGTCAAGGACACCCACAACACCGGATGGTCCGCCTTGCCGCCGGGATAGGTACCCGCGTTCCAATGCCGTGGCAGCGAGGTCCGGCCGGTGGCATCGACGAAGGTCTTGTACTGCGCATTGCTCACCAGATACCTGTTCAGGCAGTACGCGGCCGCGACCGGTGCGGACTCACCGGCGCCGGCGGTGTTGCCCAAGTCGGCGAGAAACCGGAAGGATGCATTCGAGGGTATCAGCACAAAGCTGGTATCGGGCGTCGAGGTCGTGGTGGCGCCGGCACCGGCGCGCGTCACCTTGAGCGTATACGTCAGGCTCGTCACGCCATCCTGGGCGGTAACGACGACGGCAATGCTGCTGTCGCCCACCGCCAGACTCAGCGCAGGCGACGCGACGCCGCTCGCGACCACCGTTCCGTTCACGCGAATGGTGGCCGCGCTGTCGGCAGCACCCGGCGTAACGGTGAGAACGGCGATATCGTTGGCCACACCGACCGAATAGCTGGTGGTGGTCGCCGCGAAACTGGGCGTGAGCGACCCGTTGGAAAGCGCCAGACCGGCGAGGTTGGCATTGCTGCCGAGAGCCGCGGTCGGGGCGGCAGCGCCCGAGCCCCCTCCACCGCCACCACAGCCGCTCAACAGCGCAAAACCGGCCGTGCCGCTCGCCAGTTTGAGCATTCGGCGTCGCATGCCCTGCGCACCCTGCAAGGGAAGTCGCGATGTTTTCTTCATGCCTTGTCCTGTTGCGCCCCGATCCGGGCGACAGGACCACAATATGGCCGGTGTATTGCTGGCGAATCACCTTTTGTAACCAGATTGTTTCTGCGCGCGGCGGTGCCGTCGAGCGGCGGGCAGGCGGTGGCTTATCGGCCTCTTTCGGGGCCGCGTTCTGCCGGGAAAGACGTAATGACCTCTAGAGGGCTTTGTGCAGGCGAAGCTCAACCAGGAGCCCACCGCCCGGATGGTTCTCGATGCGCATCGATCCGCCGATCGCCCCCACCAGGTTATCGACGATGGACAGTCCCAAACCCGCCCCCCCGCTGTCGACGCCGCGAGCCTCATCGACGCGGAAAAACGGCTCGCGCAGCCGGCCCAGCAGATGCTCGGGCACGCCCGGCCCGTGGTCACGCACGGCGACGAGCGCGTGGCCGTCGGACTCGGCAATGTTCACCTGGGCCGATCCGCCGTATTTGACGGCATTGTCGATCAGGTTGGCGAGTGCGCGTTCCAGGTTCCAGCGACTGCCGCGTACCTGCACATCCTCGCCGTACACCTCGACGCGCTCGGCGGCGCCTGCACCCAGTCCGGAAATCGCCGCGTGCACCGCCGACTTGACCGATATCGCATCGCCGACACCGGCCGTGTCCAGACTGCGAATGAAGTCCAGCGTGCTGGTGATCAACGCCTGCATTTTTTCGCAATCGCGCACCGCCTTGGCCTTCAAGTGTTCGTCGCTCGACAGCTCCAGCCTCAGCATCAGCCGCGTGATCGGCGTACGCAGATCGTGAGCCAGCGCGGTCAGCATGGTGGTGCGCTGCTGAACCATGCCGTGGATACGCAGGCGCATGCGCTCGAACGCCGCCAGGGTCGCGGCGATCTCGACCGGACCCTGTACCGGTACCGGCCGCGCGGCGTTGCCGTCTCCGGCGATGGCGTCGGCCGCCGCCGCCAGTCCGGAAAGGGGTTTGACGACCCAGTGGATAATGAGTAACGCCAGGGCGAGACCGATCAAGCCGCGCATCAGCAGATCGCTATAGGGATTCTTGTCGAAGCCACTCAGCGGCTTGCCGGGATCGTGCAGTTCCGCGACCAGGTATTGCCCGTCGGGCAGGCGCATCCAGGCTTTGAAGGTGAAGGGTCGGCCGCGGCCGACCGAAGCGAAACCCGGATCTTCGCGATAGATGACGCGTTCGAGGCCGGGCAGCGCTTCGCGAAATCCGTCTTCCCAGGCACGACTGCTCTCGTCCGCGGCGGGAATAAGCGGTGCCGCTTCGAGGCTGATGGTGGTTTGCCAAGGTTCGGGGCCGCGAGAAAACCCGCCGGGGTCCTTGTCGCCCGGTGGTGGCGCGCCTCGCGGCGCCTTTTCCCGCGGTGGTCCGTCGAATGGCGGACGATCCCCCTTTTCCGCGGCACCCGGGAATGGAGCATGGGGTAGCGGCGGTTCGCGCATCCCGCGTGGCGCGGGCAGGCGGGCGCGGACCTCTTCCGGCACCTTGCCGGAACGCGCCAGCGCTGAAGCCATGTGCTGCGCCGCCATCGGCCCGCGCTGCGCCTGCTCGAGCTGATGCAGGTCGCGTACCGCGCCGAAAATGACGATCAGCTGGGTCGCCACCATGGTCAGCGTGACGGCCAGGATCAGGCGCCCACGCAGGGAGCGAAAAAACCAGGTCACAGCACTTGCACCGGCTCGACGAACAGATAACCGTCACCGCGCACGGTGCGGATCAGGCGCTGTTCTTTGGCATTGTCTTCCAGCTTGTTGCGCAAGCGACTCACCAGCACATCGATGGACCGGTCGAAGCTTTCCGGCAATTCGCCGTGCGTGGCTTCCAGCAGAAATTCACGCGACAGCACCCGCTGCGGACGTTCGAGGAACACGCCGAGCAACTTGAATTCCGCCGTGGTCAGATCGACGTACCCGCCTTGTGGCGAGGTCAGCTGTCGACGATCGTAATCGACCCGCCAGCCGACAAACCCGTGCACCAGACCACGGCTTGGGGCGCCGGCAAGCCCCCCTTGCGCGCCGCTGCGGCGCAGGATCGCGCGCACTCGCGCCAGCAATTCACGCGGCAGAAAAGGTTTGCCGAGATAGTCGTCGGCACCGACTTCCAGGCCGA
This sequence comes from uncultured Burkholderiales bacterium, assembly GCA_964498815.1. GTDB lineage: Bacteria > Pseudomonadota > Gammaproteobacteria > Burkholderiales > Usitatibacteraceae > UKL13-2. Next base: position 2,041 of record CAZCKI010000192.1, on the reverse strand, counting down.
CGGTGCGCTCGATCGGATCGCCCAGCGCGGTCAGCATCAGTACCGGTACCGCGCTGCGGGTACGTAATTCGCGGCAGGCGGACACACCGTCCTGGCCGGGCATCATCACATCGAGGATCACCAGGTCGGCGCTTTCTCCGCGCAGGGAGATAAACATTTCCCGGGCATTGGCGGCCGTGCGCACGCGATAACCCGCCTTGCCCAGATACTCCGACAAGAGGTCGCGAAGATCCGGATCGTCGTCGACCACCAGAAGCGCGCCTTGTTTTTCCATGGGACGGAATGTTAGCGGGATTCCCCGCAACAATCATTGCCGGATTGTTTCCAGCCGATCCCGGCGTGTCGGAAACATTGGCGAAACATTGCTTCATTTTCCGGCAACGATGACGCGATTCAATGGTCAAACCCGTCGTTTACATCACTCCGTCCGGACCAAGACACCATGAACAAAACCGAAACCGGCCTGGCCGCGTCGCCCGCCGATTGCCCGTCGATCGGCCGCAGGCGCGGTCTGGCGATGATATGCGCCGCGGCAATAAGCGGCTGCATGCGCGGTCGCGACACGCCGGCAACGGCAGTTCTTGCGACCGGCGCCGGCGAAGGAAAATCCGCCTGCGTACTCAGCCCCGCCCTGACCGAGGGGCCGTTTTTTGTCGACCACGGCCTGCGGCGGGCCGATTTGCGTGTGGGCAGCAAGGACCCGAGCACAATACGGGGCGTACCGCTGACCTTGCGCCTGCAACTGGTCGACGCGACGGGCGCCTGCGCGCCGATAGCGGGCGCGCGCGTCGATGTCTGGCACGCGAATGTCGACGGCCTCTATTCGGCCGAACCCGCTCAAGTCATGCAACCCCAGGACACGTCAGCGGACAGTTTCCTGCGCGGCTACCAGACCTCGGACGCGTTGGGCCGCGTACAGTTCCTCACCATTTTCCCCGGCAGATATGGTCGCCGCGCCCCGCACATTCACTTCAAAGTGCGGCGTTACACCGGCGACCGGATGGCCTACGAGTACACCTCCCAACTGTTTTTTGAAGACGATTTTGCCAGTCACCTGTACGCGTCGGCGCCTCACGGGTACGGGCGGCAGAGCGGCGCCACCAATCGGGCCGATCACATTTACGACCCGCATCTGCTGGTCGTTCTGGGGAAAGCACCCACCTCGGACGGCTACGAAGGCGATATCGTCATCGGCCTGAAGGGGCCCTTTTCGTAACTATGCCAAGAGGCTTTGCGTGCATCTAATCGGCAAATCACTCTCCCTCGCGAAGACCACGCCCGGCGCGGTACCGGCCGACAGCGGCGCCGTCGTGCAAGACTATTACACCGCCCTGGCGGCCCTCAACGCGGCCGCCGTGAGCCGCTGCTATGCCGCGGATGTTCACTATGAGACCCCGCAGCGGACGCTGAGCGGCCACCACAACGTGACGACTTTCTGGGCCAACTTTTGCCGGCAATTAGGCCGCGGCGGAACGGCCCTGTGGAACGTGCGTTTGCTCAGACTGTCGCGCGACATCCGCTATGCCCACGCCCGCTACGAACTGGAATACCGCCGCGATCGCTTCGCCGCCTCCACGCGCATCGTCAGCGACGACGATTTTGTCTTTAACCGCGCCGGCGATATCGTCAATCATCAGCAAAATATCGACTTTTGGTCGCTCGCCCGCGCCATTTGACGGCGCCGGAGGCGCTTCCCCTCCTTCCCACGTCGATGACGTAGAATGAGAACCTTTCCTGACAACCGGAATAAGCCCTTGTACTTACGCACATTCTTGGCCGCAATTGCCCTTGTGGCAACACACGGCCTGCTCGCCGCGGAGCAGGAGCAAGTCACCATCAATTTCGTCAACGCCGACATCCCCTCGGTGGTCAAGGCCATCGGCGGCCAGATGGGCAAGAACTTCATCATCGATTCGCGCGTGACCGGCAATATCAACATCATTTCCAACGCGCCGGTATCGAAGGAACTGGCGTACCAGATCCTGCTGTCGGCGCTGCGCGTGCAGGGCTTTGCGACCATCGAGGAACACGGTGTCGTCAA
>CAZCKI010000191.1:0-6433 GCA_964498815.1 uncultured Burkholderiales bacterium | reverse complement strand
CGGGTCAGGGTCGATGATTCTCCGCGAACCATCAACCTTGGCCCTTTTCTATTTTGTGGGTGATTTCCTACCTGTGCAGGTAGGAGACAAGCGGACCTGGTTGGCGTAGAACTGTGGGTGAGTAGCGTGCATGGTTGACTCGCCTTGATGGCGTCCTGCGCAATACTCGTCGTCCCGGCGAAGGCCGGGAACCAGTCCGGTCCAATATGCCAAAAATGCGCGGACTGGATTCCGGCCTACGCCGGAATGACGGCACTTTTTCGTGTAACCGAGTGACTTGGGCTTCTGACCCTATTTGTTCGAAATGACAACACCCAACGCAGCCCCCATCGATTTGCTCGACCAAGCGCAATTCCAGGCCGACCCCGCCGCGGACGCCGTCGTCGCGCGCATTCTCGGCCCTTGGGATCACAGCAGCGATCTGGCCGGCAAGGAGGCCATGCTGGCCGCGCATGCCGATCAGTGGGAGCGCCTGGCCGCCGTGAGCCGACTGTTCGCGCAATGGCAGACCAATGGCGGCATGGCTGATTGGCGCGCCGTCGGTCCCGGTGTAACGCCGGAGATGGCCGCGGCGCTGGAAGAGTACGTCCGCTCCGCGCGCGCCCTGCCCGACTGGGCGGACCCTGACAAAATTCAGCGCGCCGAGAAAATGTTCATGGACTACGGCCCGCTGTCGGTAACCCTGCTGTTCTGTTCCAGCCTGCCCGAGTGTTATGTGATCCCCGATCTGGCGGCGGTGTTGAACATCACCGGGCAGCTGGTGACCCGCACCGAGTACCGCATCCGCTCCACCGGTGCGATGGTGTTCCCGGTGATGATGCACGGCGGGCTGACCGACGCGGCCGGCGGCGGCGTCGCGCAAATCCTCAAGGTGCGGCTGATCCACGCGACCATCCGCAACCTCATCCTGCGCGGCAATCCCGAGTTGGTGGTGGCCGCGTTGGGCCAGCGCGGGATCCGTGAGGGAGGTGACGCAGGCAAGAAACGCCTGTTCGCGGGCGCCCCTCCCGGCGCCGGCCTGCTGGCGGCCTTGCCCGATGCGGGTGCGATGGAAAACATGCACCACGCCCTGTACGCACACGGCTGGGATACCGCCGCCGAGGGGCTGCCCTGCAACCAGGAAGAGCTTGCGTACACGCTGCTCACGTTCAGCTACGTGATCCTGCGCGGCATGCGCACGCTGGGCCATCGCCTGTCGCGCGAGGAGGAAGAGGCGTATCTGCACGCCTGGAATGTGGCGGGACACGTGCTCGGCATCCGGCGCGAGTTGATGGCCGATACGATGGAAGAAGCAGAAGCCCTGTTCGCCACCATGCAGGCGCGCGGCCGCGCGGACAAATCAAGCGACCCGGCGCTGCATCCCGATCCGCGCCCCGCCCTCGGCAGGGCCTTGATCGGCACCATCCAGAGCATCATCCCGGGGCGCATCCTGAAAGCGTTCCCGCTATTGCTGACCCGCCACCTGTGCGGCCGCGCCACTGCGCAGGAGCTGGGCTTGAACGGCCCCGTCTCGTGGCTGCCGCGCCTCGCCTTCACGATGTTCATGCTGGTCGTGTTCGGCATCGATACGCTGGTGCGCCTGGTGGTCCCCGGCTTTTCGATCAGCCGCTTCCTGACACGCCTGCTGGGCTACCACTTCCTGAGCAAGATCCTCATGGACCTGAGCCGTCCGCTCAAGCTGCCGGAGAATACCCGAAGCGGCATGGGCGCGATGATGGACCACTGGGGCACCGATGCTCACGCGCCAGCCTGGATCAACGCGCTGGAAGATCGGTGGACTGGGGAGGGAGGCTGGAACTCGGTCGCCGGTGCGAAAAAAAATGGCGGCTGACCTTTATGTCACGTCGTCCCGGCGTAGGCCGGGAACCAGTCCATTCCAATCGGTTGAGAAAGTGCGGACTGGATTCCGGCCTACTCCGGAATGACGGTGTTTTTATGCTTAACCGATTGACATGAGTGTCTAACCCTATTTGCCTCTCCGGTAGCTCTTTCCCCACACCCACCGCACTCCAAGGAGATCGACCATGACCAAAAAATCCGATCCGCTGCCGAAACTCACGCCGGCCGAGCTTGCACTGGTGAAACAGTTCAACGACGACCCGGCCTGGACGCGCGACAAGCTGTTGTCGACGCTGAAGGAAGTCCTGCAGGTCGCGATTCAAGTCGAGCTATCGACCATCCCGATCTATCTCTACACCTACTACTCGCTGCAACGCACCCAGCAAGCCACCAATACCGGCGCCGAGACCATCTACACGCCGGTGCAGCTTTTCGCCAATCAGGCGGGCGGTCGCATCATGAGCATCGCCGTCGAGGAAATGCTGCACATGTCGCTCTCCAGCAATATTCTCTATGCCGTCGGCGGCAAGCCCGAGGTCTACTTGAAATCGCCGGGCGCCTATCCCACCAATCTCCTCGACCACGCCGTGGACGGCCCGGACGGCCAGCCGCTGGAGATTCCGTTGGCGAAATTCTCGTTTCAACAGCTGTGGTACTTCCTGGAGATCGAGTATCCCGAATCCGCCGACGCGATTCCGCAGGATAACAATTGGACATCGTTGGGGCAGGTGTATGCCTACATCCGCTGCATCATCAGCTCGGACAAACTCGGCGACAAGGATTTTCAGCAGGGCAAGGCGGAGCACCAGATACAGCCCGAGAACTACTCCCCCAGCAATATCGACACCGTCTATCCGGACGCCAATTTCAACGCCACCCTCGCGCCCGCGCAGCCCGATTCCGCGGCCCACCATGCGCGCTCCGCGAACGCCGACGACAGCCATGCCGGCTACGCCGAACTGATGACGATCCATTCCAAGCACCAGGCGCTGGCGGCCATCGCCACCGTCACCGATCAGGGCGAGGGCACCAACAACGAGCGCTGGGACGACCCGAAAAAGCTCGAGCTGTCGCATTACTTCAAGTTCCTCGCGCTGCAGGCCCAGCTGCAGGGTTATCCCGGAACCGAACCGCTGGCGGCCAAACCCAAAGCGCCGCCGCCGGCCGCCACGCTATTTTCGCCCGGCGATCTGGCCGGCGTGGTCTACAACTTCCCCGACAATCCCACCACCGCCGACTATCCCGCGCCCCTGTCGGACGTCTCCAATTTCTGCAACGGCCTGTACCAATACATGCTGATCCTGACCGAGACGACCTTCAAGGTGCCCGGTCGCCAGCAAAAGGCCTATTTCAATCGCGCGCTGCATCTGACGATGATCTGGATGCTGGACAAGCTCGTGCAGCAGATGGCGCAGACGGCCATCACCGACGGAAAATTCAAGGGCATGACCCTGGCCCCGACTTTCGAGAACTATTCCCTGGGCAGCCGCGCCCAGGCCTACGCGAACCTGGTGGCGCTGGGCAGCACGATGTCGGCCAGCAACCCCGGCTTTGCCTGGGTCGTGTCGACCTACATCACGAACGGCACCGGAGTGACGCTGCCGGACGTCAGCAGCTACTGGTCCGACAACCCTTACGCCGATATCCCCATGTATCCTACCGTGCCGCCGACGGACCCCGCCGATCCGCACGCCTGCATGGGGCTCAATAGCTGCAAGGGGCGCGATCGTTTCGGCCCGCAGGGCCATCCCGGTCCTTCCGGCGTGCTGGTGCAGAATGACTGCGCCGGCCAGGGCTACTGCTCAACCACCGCCGACCACACCTGTCATGTGCTCAATAGCTGCGCCGGTCAGGGCGGCTGCGGCCTCTACGGCACGGCAGAGGAACAAAACAAACCCGGGCTCAACGAATGCCAGTCGCTGGGTTCCTGCGCGACACCAATCAACGCCGAGCGCTTCAGCACCGACGGCCCCAATCAGGGCAAGAGCGTGTGGCTGCGCGCGCGCGAGGTGTTTCGCGAGCATCGCTGGCCGGACATCGCCCGCGAAAGAGGTCTCGACCCCCATCGCCTGCCCGAGCCGCCGCACCCGGAACTGTTCGCGAACGGGCCAACCTTCGCCTGGGTCTCGCAAAATCCGAATGGGGGCATGACCGCCTGTGGGTCCAGCGGCATGAGCGGCGCCGGAAGCTGCGCGTAACGACGGTCATGCGCTCCGATGGACGCGGCGATGCGCCGGCGCCGCTGCCGAAACTTGGGCTCGGCCTCGGCCTTCGCAACCAGCACTTCGATCACATCCTGTCGGAGTGGCCGAAGGTCGACTGGTTCGAGGCGATTTCCGAGAACTTCATCGATTCCGGCGGCCGCCCCGGCCATGTGATCCGCCAGGTGGCCGAGCGCTACCCGGTGGCCTTGCACGGCGTATCGATGTCGATCGGCAGCACCGCCGCGCTCGACTTCGACTACCTGCGCAAACTCAAGGCACTGGCGGACGGCATCCGCGCCGCCTGGGTCAGCGACCATCTGTGCTGGACCGGGGTGCTGGGCATCAACAGCCACGATCTGCTGCCGCTGCCACGCACGGAGGAAGCGCTCAAACACGTGATCGCACGCGTGCGCACGGTGCAGGATGTGCTGGAGCGGCCGCTGATCCTCGAGAACCCGAGTACCTATATCGCCTTCGCCCACTCCACAATCAGCGAGCCGGATTTTCTGCGGCGGTTGTGCGAGGAGACCGGCTGCGGACTGCTGCTCGACGTCAACAATGTATTCGTCACCTGCTACAACGACGGCGTCGATCCGGCAGCGTATTTGCGGGACTTCCCTTTCGAGCGCGTGGTGCAGATGCACCTCGCCGGGCACCAGCACCATGGCACGCACATCATCGACACCCACGATCAGCCCGTCTGCGGCGAGGTCTGGGAGCTGTTCCGGCTGGCGTGGCAGCGCAGCGGGGGCGCTTCCACGCTGCTGGAGTGGGACGGCAATATTCCGTCGTTCGAGCGCTGTCACGCCGAACTCCTCAAGGCGAAGAATTATATGAGCGCCGGCTTCGTCGAACCGGAGATCGCGGCGGCGCAGGTATCCAGCACCGAGACCGTCTCCAATCCGGTCGCGTTCCTCGTTCCGGACGTGATGGCCGGTACCGAGTTGGAGATGCAGTGAACCTTATCCACTCGCCAAATACTTTGGCGGACCTGCAGGATTGGATGCAGGCCGCGCTGATTTTTCCGCGCCGAACCTCGGCCGGGATTGTCGATAAGCTGCTCGAAGCCTCCCCCCGCATGAACGCGCACGCGCGCCTGGCCATCTATCAGCACAGCTACCACGCCAGGCTGCTGCGCTGCATGGACGAACAATTCCCGGCACTGCGGCACGCGCTGGGCGCGCCGCTCTTCGCCGACTTCGCCGGCGAGTACCTGCGCGCCTGCCCCTCGCAGTCCTACACGCTATATGAACTGGGCGCGCGCTTTCCCGCCTACCTGGAAGAGAGCCGGCCGGACCGCGACCTGCCCGCGCAGGAGCGCGAGGACTGGATCGACTTCATGGTCGACCTCGCCACCTTTGAGCGGGAAGTGTTTCGCCTGTACGACGCGCCCGGGCAGGAGGGCAAGCCCTACGCGACCGCGGACCTTCCCGACGATAGCCTCACCTTGCAGGCCTGCGTCTCGTTGCACGAGTTCCGCTACCCGGTCGCCGACTACTACACGCAGGTGCGCCGCAAGCTTGACCCGGCCTACCCGCCGGCGCGGCGGTCGTTCTATGCCCTGGTGCGCAGGGATTTTTTGACGCGGATGATTCCGCTTGAGAGGACGCATCATCAGTTTTTGACGATGCTTGCGCAGGGGCAAAGCGTTGACGATGCGTTGACCAGCCTTGCGGATTCGATCGGGCAGGCGCGTGAGGCGGTGGTTCGGGCCTGGTCTGCGCGGGGGGGTAGTCGGGAGAGTTGGGTGCGGGCTGGGATGTTCGTTGCGCGCGGAGCGGATCTCCCGTCAGTCGAATTGGATCGGAGTGCGCGAAAGTAAAGTCAGCTTCCTCGGAGGAGTCCGAAAAGTCGTACGGGCGAGCGGAACAGGGGCAGGTCTCGTAAAGCGGCATAGTGGTGGACGCTGCTTTGCAAGACCCGCGCCATTTTTCCGTTACCTGTTTAATTGCTTTCGGACCGTACACACAAACACTAGTTTGTCGCGAAGACTTTGAAACTCAAGGTCGCATTGTTGCCATCATCCGTCCATCCGTACCAGGTCACGTCTCGAACTTTGGCTACGGGAAGGTTGGCAGGCTCGGTTTTATTCACGTGTGTGATGCATATTCCACCACCAGGACATTCGACGGTGTGATTGCACGGCCCACTACCTGAAGGTTGACACGAAAACTGTACGTCGCTGATGAAGTAGCCTTTAGGCAGGTTGGTCGGCAGGCTAATGGAACATTTCAGCATATCCCCCCCTTTCACTTTCTCGGGTGGATCAATTAAGCAAGTATTAGGCACGCGCCACTGCTTGTTGAAGTTGTAGACCAGAACAATGGCCGTCTTTGCTGCGGGAGTTAAAGCTTTTTCGTCTGAGGATTCACGTTGCGCAGCAATTTTGC
>CAZCKI010000190.1:0-6445 GCA_964498815.1 uncultured Burkholderiales bacterium | reverse complement strand
CGCGGTGAACGTCGACGGCACGCTGACCTATACCTTCGTCGAAAGCGTGAAGGCTACCTACCCCTACTGGACCATCCGCCTGGTCGGCGGCGCCATGTTCTTCAGCGGCATGCTGATCATGGCCTACAACGTCGCGCGCACCATCGCGCTCGGCAAGCCTTACGACGCACCGATTCCGGATTCGACTTCCCACTCAAGCGACGCTCCACTGGCCGCGGCGCACGGAGACTGAACCATGAAATTCACCCACGAAACGCTGGAAAAAAACATCGGCCTGATGGTGGCGCTGGTGGTACTGACCGTGAGTGTCGGCGGCCTGGTGGAAATCGTTCCCCTGTTCTTCCAGAAATCGACCACCGAGCCGGTGACCGGCCTGAAACCATATACGCCGCTGCAATTGGCGGGCCGCGACATCTACCTGCGCGAAGGCTGTTACAACTGCCACTCGCAAATGATCCGTCCGTTCCGCGCCGAGACCGAGCGCTACGGCCACTATTCGGTCGCCGGCGAGTTCGTCTACGACCATCCGTTCCAGTGGGGCAGCAAGCGTACCGGTCCCGACTTGCATCGCGTCGGCGGTCGCTACAGCGACGACTGGCATCGCCTGCACTTGCGCCAGCCGCGAGACCTGGTGCCGGAATCGAACATGCCCGCCTACCCGTGGCTGTCGGCATCCAAACTCGACCCCGAAGAATCCGCGCCGCGCATGACCGCATTGAGCCGCGTCGGCGTGCCCTATACCAGGGAGCAGATCGACGCAGCCGCCGCCGAGGTAAAAGGCAAGACCGAAGAGGACGCGCTGATTGCCTACCTGCAGGTGCTGGGCACCTCCATCAAGAACGTTCGCTAGGAAACGCATATGGACATCAACGATGTACGCATCCTGATCACGGTGGTTTCGTTTGTCGTCTTCATCGGCATCGTCATCTGGGCCTGGAGCAGCAGCCGAAAAGAAGAGTTTGCCGAGGCCGCGAACCTGCCGTTTGCCGACAGTGATTTGCCACCGCACACCGGTACCGCTGCCGTCAATACCAGCCAACTTTCGAGCGGAGGGCGTTCATGAGCGACTTTCTTTCCGAATTCTGGCCTTGGTACATCGGCGCCGTCACCATTCTCAGCATTTTCGCCTGTGCGCTGCTATTGCTTTCGCAAAGCAAAAAGCGGCCGGCCAAGGGAGAAAAGGTGGAATTGCACGGCCACGTATGGGACGAAGACTTGACCGAGTACAACAACCCGCTGCCGCGCTGGTGGATGTGGCTGTTTTATATCACCATCGTATTCGGCCTGGCGTATCTGTTGCTGTACCCGGGCCTTGGCAGCTTCGCCGGCAAATTCGGCTGGACCTCGGTTGGGCAATACCAGGCGGAATTGAAGGATGCCGACAGCGAGTTCGGCCCGCTGTTCGCCAAGTATCAGCAAATCGACCTGGTCACGCTTTCCAGGGACCCACAGGCCAACGCCATGGGCCAGCGCCTGTTCCTGAACTATTGCGCGCAATGCCACGGTTCGGATGCCGGCGGCGCCAAGGGCTTCCCCAACCTGCGCGACAAGGACTGGCTGTACGGCGGCGACCCCGCGACCATCGAGACCACCATCCTGAACGGCCGCAACGGCATCATGCCCGCACAAGGCCCGCTTATCGGCGAGGAAAATATCGTGCCGATGGTGAACTACGTGCGCTCCCTGTCCGGACTGCAGCACGACGCAAAGCTTGCGGCAGCCGGCCAGACGAAGTTCGCCATTTGCGCCGCCTGCCACGGCCCGGAAGCCAAGGGCAACCAGGCCATCGGCTCGCCCAACCTCACCGATGCGATCTGGTTGTATGGCAGCAGCGAGGAAACCATTGCCGAGACGCTGCGCATGGGCCGCAACAACCAGATGCCGGCGCAAAAAGAGCGCCTCGGCGAAGCCAAGGTCCATGTGCTGGCCGCCTATGTGTACAGCCTCGGTGGCGGCGCGCCGCCCAAGACGCCCGCGCCGAATTAGTCGGCTCGATGGCAACCCTGAAGAGCATACCGATCCACTCCGTGCCGCCGCCGAACGGCGACGCGGAGCAGGCGCTCTACGAGGTTCGCCAAAAGATCTATCCGCGTGCGGTGCACGGCTGGTTTGCGGGTTGGCGCTGGGCGCTGGTGTTCGCCACGCAACTGGTGTTCTACGGCACTCCCTGGCTGTCCTGGAACGGTCGGCAAGCGGTATTGTTCGATCTCGGCGCCCGCAAGTTTTATATCTTCGGCATTTTGTTCTGGCCGCAGGACTTCATCTACCTCACCGTCCTGCTGATGATCTCCGCCTATTCCCTGTTCCTGTTTACCACGGTGGCAGGGAGACTCTGGTGCGGCTACGCCTGTCCGCAGACGGTCTATACGGAAATCTTCCTGTGGATCGAGCGGGTTATCGAGGGCGATCACGTCGCTCGCCGCCGGCTCGATCAAAAGGAAGCCACGGTGCGCAAGATCGGCCTGAAAGCGGCAAAACATGCGACCTGGATCGCGCTCTCGCTATGGACCGGCTTTACCTTCGTCGGCTTCTTTACGCCGATACGCACCCTGGCCGACGAAGTGGCGGGCCTGACGCTCGGCCCATGGGAAATGTTCTGGATGTTGTTTTACGGGTTCGCGACCTACGGCAATGCCGGCTGGATGCGCGAACAGGTTTGCAAATACATGTGTCCCTACGCCCGCTTCCAGGGTGTCATGTTCGACCGCGACACTTTGGTCATCACCTACGACGAGGCGCGAGGAGAAGCGCGCGGATCGCGCACCAAGAAGGCCGATCCGCGCGCGCTGGGCCTGGGAGATTGTGTGGATTGCGACATCTGCGTGCAGGTCTGCCCGACCGGAATCGACATACGCGACGGCCAGCAGTACGAATGCATCGGCTGCGCAGCCTGCATCGACGGTTGCAACCAGGTCATGGACAAGATGGGCTACGAGCGCGGCCTGATTCGCTATGCCTCGCTGAATTCCCTGCAACGGCACTTCGGCTGGATCGCCATGATGCGGCGCATATTCCGTCCGCGCGTGCTGATTTACTCGGCGCTGCTATGGACCATCATCATCGTCGCCGGGATCACCTTGTCGCAGCGCGCCCCGGTCAAGGCCGACATTATCCGCGATCGCAATACCATGGCGCGTGAGGTGCCGGGCGGAATGATCGAGAATGTCTACCGCCTGCAGGTCATGAACACCGAAGAGTTGGCACGCAAGCTCTCGGTCACCGCCACCGGAGTGGAGGGACTGGCGGTCAGCGGCATCTCGCTGCCGATCGAAATGGAACCGGCGGAGACGCGCATGATGACCTTTACGCTGCGCGCGCCGGTGGGACTTGCCGCAAAAGGATCGAATCGCATCCTGATTCACATAGTACCGGCGGACGCCCGGCAAGACTTCGCCCTGCACGAGAAATCCACCTTCCTGAAACCCTGACCCGAAAGACGCCCATGACAACCCTGAACCAACTCGATGCCGGCCCGTGGTACCGCGAACCGTGGCCGTGGCTGCTGATGCTGGGCCCCGCCATCGTCATCGTAGCCGGCAGTATTACCGCCGTTTTCGCGATGGAGACCTTCGACGGCCTGGTCGCCGATGACTATTACAAGCAAGGCGTCACCATCAACACGACCCTGCACCGCGACCAGGTGGCGCAGTCGCTCGGCTATCGAGCCGAACTGACGCTCAATGCGCAAGGCAACCGGCTCGAATTGGCGTTCGCCGAAACGACGCCGGCCTCCAAAGAGCTTATGCTCACCTTCGCGCACCCTACCAGCGGCGGCTTCGATCGCGTCGTAACGCTATCGCGCACAGCCGACCAGCACTTTGTCGCCTCGTTGCCTCCGCTCGCGCCGGTGCCATGGCGCCTGATGCTGGAGGATCCCGCAAAACAATGGCGCCTGACGGGGCAGTGGCGCACCGGCGAGTCGTTGGTGCGGCTCGCTCCCACGCCGAACTGAATCCGCATACCAATTTCAGGCAGCCTAAGGTAAACCGCGATGACAAAATATCTGATGTGGGTGCTTTGGCCGTCGTTCATCGGCGCCGGAATCGGCGTCGGCATTATCTTTACCTTGATCGACCCGACCGAACTCATCGTGCTGGGGTATCCGCTGCACTTGTCGCGGTTGGCCGTCTACACGCTGGGATTTTTCATACTATGGGCGGTCTGCGCCGCCTCCAGTGCCTTGAGCAGCTTTCTGCAGGCGACGGAGAATCAGCAGCGCGCCAGGAATCATTGACATGGCACACAACAGTCGACCGTGCCGGTCTTGCGCTATCGATACACCAGTACCGGCAGTTTGCCGTGCGTCAGCACCTTTTGCGTTTCGCTGCCCAGCAACATGCCCGCCGCACCACGCCGGCCGTGCGAAGCCATGAAAATGACGTCGCACGATTCTTCTTCGGCGGCCTTCAGGATGGCCTCATGCGGATGCCAGTCGTGATAGCTGCGGGTATCGCAAGGCACGCCGGCGGTGGCGGCGATTTCGGCGGCGTCAGCCAATCTCTCATCGGCCACCTTGTTGGTCTCCGCATCGTAGAGCGCATGCGTCTGGCGGGCGTATTCGGCGAGCGGCGAATGCGGAAAGGGCAGGATGACGGTCATGAAGGTGATACGCGCGCCGGTCTCGCGCGCAAAATCGACGCCGTGCTTGACCGTTTCGGCCGACAATCCCGAGCCGTCGGTGGGAATCAGTATGTGCTTGAACATGATGGTCTCCGCCAAATGAACGCTCTTTCAGCATGCCACCACTACCCCGTTCCGGCTTGCGTTATATCAATTTGCCTTCGGTTTTCCCTTCCGTGGGAAAGACCGGTAGCGCATTTACCCCTGCGAGGCGGCAGCGCATTGCCCTGGTCACACCGTCATGGCTAAGAAAATCGTCATCCTGCAGGGCCACCCCGATCCCGACGAACAAAGATTTGGTCGCGCACTGGCGGATCGGTACCGGACCGCGGCCGTTCAGGCAGGCCACGAAGTATCCGTCATCGATATCGCCAGCCTCGATTTTCCGATACTGCGAAGTCAGGCCGACTGGAAGAACGGCACCTTGCCACCAGCCTTACGACAAGCGCAACAGGACCTGTTTGCGGCCGATCATCTGGTTATCCTGTTCCCGCTGTGGCTAGGCACCATGCCTGCGCTCCTGAAGGGTTTTTTAGAGCAGGTCCTGCGCATAGACGGCCCGCTGAACGCGCCCGACAAAGACCACATGTACGCGAGGCCATTGGCCAATAAATCGGCGCGAATCGTCGTCACGATGGGCATGCCCGCGATGGTGTTTCGCTGGTTTTTTCAAGCGCACGGCGTGAAAAGCCTGGAACGGAATATCCTGGGCTTTTGCGGTGCGGGGCCGATCCGCCGCAGCCTGATCGGCAGCGTCGAGACCAATCCCCGCTCGCGCGAGCGCTGGTTGGAGAAACTTTCGGAGCTGGGCCGAACCGGGCGCTAGTCGCGTTCAGGCAATGCCGAGCTGGGCCCGTACTTTTTTGGTAAGTTTCGCCGCGATCAACTCGTACGAGCGCTTGAGCAGCTCCCTGGTTTCGGCATCGGAGATTTTGCCGAGATTGTTCAATTGCACCCACTTGGCGCGCGCCAGATAAGGCGCGGGCGCAAATCCCTCGCGATCGGTATATTCCAGGAAGCGTGCGTCGTCGACTTTCAGCGTTACATAGCACCTGTCCTCGCCTTCAAAAATGACGGCGAACATCTTGCCGCCGATCATATAGACCAGATCGACCTGCCATTTGATCTCCGACTCGGCGGCGGGCAGCGAAGCACAGAATTTCTTGATGGCGGCAATTTTCATGCGGGCCCAAAGCGGTCGGCCGGTCAACGGCCTGACTTGGCTCCACTGACGATCTGATAGTAGATTTCGTCGCTCTTGACCATGCCGAGGCTCACCCTGGCGCGCTCCTCGACCGCGTCGCTACCTTGTTTCAGGTCGCGGACTTCGGCGTCCAGCCCCGCATTGCGCGCGACCAGTTTCTGGTTCTTGTCCTTTTGCAGGCTGACCTGCCGCGAAACATCCCACACCCGCAACCAGCTGCCCTTGCCGATCCAGAGCGGATACTGGATGGCGATCAGGAATCCGGTCAGCGCGTAGGTCAGGTATTTCATGGGTGCGGGCGAGGCTCCTGGAAACGGTGGCTATTTGAGCTGATAGTACGCCGATTTGCCGGGGTAGCTGGCCGCATCGCCGAGCTCTTCTTCGATGCGCAGCAATTGGTTGTACTTCGCCATGCGGTCGGAACGGGAGGCCGAGCCGGTCTTGATCTGCATGACGTTGGAGGCCACCGCGATATCGGCGATGGTGGTGTCTTCGGTTTCGCCCGAGCGATGCGAGATCACGGCGGTATAGCCGGCGCGCTTGGCCATTTCGATGGCGGCGAAAGTCTCCGACAAGGTACCGATCTGATTGACCTTGATGAGGATGGAGTTGGCCACCCCC
>CAZCKI010000189.1:1868-6450 GCA_964498815.1 uncultured Burkholderiales bacterium | reverse complement strand
GGAAGACGCCGGCCCCACCAACAACTGGATGCCGCCGCACGAAATGAAGGCCAAGCTGAACCAGCTGTTTGCCGGTTGCATGCGTGGCCGCACGCTGTATGTGGTGCCGTTCAGCATGGGCCCGCTCGGTTCGCATATTGCCCATATCGGCGTGGAACTGTCGGACTCGGCGTATGTGGCGGTCAACATGAAACTGATGACGCGCATGGGTAGCAAGGTGCTGGATGTCCTCGGTGACGCAGGCGAATTCGTGCCCTGCCTGCATTCGGTCGGCGCGCCACTTGCGCCCGGACAGCAGGACGTGACCTGGCCGTGTAACAAGGATCACAAGTACATCGTTCATTTCCCGGAAGACAAATCGATCTGGTCGTTCGGCTCTGGCTACGGCGGCAATGCGCTGCTCGGCAAGAAGTGTTTCGCCCTGCGCATCGCCTCGGTGATGGGCCGCCAGCAAGGCTGGCTGGCCGAACACATGCTGATCCTGGGCGTGAAGACGCCCGAGGGCAAGAAGCACTACGTGACCGCGGCGTTTCCGTCCGCCTGCGGTAAAACCAATTTCGCAATGCTGGTGCCGCCGGCGGAATTTCGCAAGCAAGGTTGGGAAGTCACCACCATCGGCGACGACATCGCCTGGATCAAGCCCCATGTTGACAAAAGCGGGATGGTCCGAATGTACGCCATCAACCCGGAGGCTGGCTTTTTTGGCGTAGCTCCCGGTACTTCGCACGACACCAACCCTAATTGCATGGAATCGCTGAAGGCGAACGTCATCTTCACCAATGTGGCGCTGACCCCGGAAGGCGATGTGTGGTGGGAAGGCATGACCAAGGAGCCCCCTGCCCGCCTGACCGACTGGCAGGGCAATCCCTGGACAGCGGATTGCGGTCGCGTTGCCGCGCACGCCAATTCCCGTTTTACCGTGGCGGCCACCTCCTGTCCCTCCCTCGATCCGGAATGGGACAACCCGGACGGCGTGCCGATCTCGGCGATGATTTTCGGCGGCCGGCGTTCTACAACGGTACCGCTGGTGACGGAAGCCGCCAACTGGAACGAAGGCGTCTACATGGCGGCAACACTCGGCTCGGAAACTACCGCGGCCATTGTCGGCCAGGTCGGCGTGGTGCGGCGCGACCCGTTCGCGATGATTGCTTTTTGCGGCTACAACATGGCGGACTATTTCGGCCACTGGATCGGCATGGGTCGTGGCAACGCTGCGGCGCTGCCCAAGCTCTACTGCGTGAACTGGTTCCGCAAGGACGACAACGGCAAGTTCATGTGGCCGGGCTTCGGCGAAAACATGCGCGTGCTGAAGTGGATCGTGGAACGAGTCGACGGCAAGGCTGGCGCCGCCAAGACCGCCTTGGGTTACATCCCGCAATACGCGCACCTCGATTGGCATGGCCTCGACTATCCGCAGGAAAAATTCAACCGGATTACGACCATTGACCACAAGCAATGGCAGCAGGAGTTGAAGCTGCACGGCGAGCTCATCGACAAACTGCACTATCATCTGCCGCCAGAAATGACCTCCCGGTATGGGGCGCTGCAGTCGCAGATGTAGGTCCCGCAAAAACAAAAAAGGGAGCCGGCGGCTCCCTTTTTCATTTACCGGCAAGGCCCTATTGTTTTTCGCAGGCGTCGGCGATTTTCTTGCCCTGGATGATCATTTTCATGGTTCCGCCCGATTTCGGCGACGAAAAGGTATTCTCCATGGTGTAACCGTCCTTGCCGTTATAGGTCACCTTTCCCTCACCGGAGCCGCCGTCGGCGCACTTCATTTTCCAGGAAGTGGTTTGACCGTCTGTTTTAATATCCGTGGTTTCGCATTGGCGATCGCCGCGCCCGCCCGGTCCTTTCGGTTGATCGGACCATTTGCGTTCGCCGGGCTTGATGCATTGCGTCGTGGTGCGCTCCCCCATCTTCGCAGCCATCTCCGGAGGCATGCCAGGCATGTCCATTTTCACTTTCATTTCCCACAATCCCGGCGGCATTTCCTTGGTTTCGGCGAAGGCCGAAACGGAAACAGCGGCGGCAGTTGCGACGGCAAACAAGGCTAGGCGGTTCATGGCGATTCTCCCCGGTTGAGTGATACATGGCGCCGCGAAGGAGCGGGCAACGCAATGCTTAACCCTTCGCGACCATCACTGCAATATTACCCGGAACAGCACGGTTCCGCTTTGGCTCGAATTCAGCGAGCCGGTCAGGGTCCAGAGAATATTGCCGGCCACACCCACCATTGGCGAGGTGATATTGCAGGCTGTGATGGCCGACGGGTACGGCATGTTGCAGGTAGCCGACACGAAGGTCGAGAACGCCGGCGTGTTGTCGCTGATGACGATCGTATTGAGCGGCGCGTTCGACGTGTTCGAGTAGGTGATGATGTATTCCAGCGTCTCGCCGGGCTTCGCCGTATTGCTGGTGCCTGCGGCGCCACCGGTCGTCACATTACGCACCGACTTCATCAGCACCAGGCCAGAACCGCCCGAGGACACCACGGTGGTGACATCCGAACGCGTGTAGGTGGCGGGCGACCCCACCGTTGGTGTAAAGGTGGCCGTGACGGTAATGCCGTCCTGACCGCCGTACGGCGCGGTCGAGGGAATGTTCGATTTGACGATGATGCAGACCTGGCCGCCGGCGCTCACCGCCTGCGCGCTATTGCTGATTTCCACCGAACCGTCGACGCCGTCGATGATGCCGTTGCAATTGTTGTCGCGATACACCTGCACCGACCAGCCGGCCACCACCGGGCTCGATACGTGCGTAGCCGCGAAGGACACGTTGCCCGCGCTACCGGCATTGAAGGAATGCGTGTACAGCACGCTGGTGCCCGGCGCGCCGGTACCGACGCCGTCGGTCAGGAAGGTGTTGGTGGTGGCGCCCGACACCGGAACGTTGACCACCGCGCTGTTATTGCCGGTATTCGCCGCCGGCTCGTTGCCGCCGGAAATCGACGCCGTATTGGTGATCGCCGGAACCGCGTTGCTCGCCACCGACACATTTACGGTGATGGCACTGCCGGTGCCGCCCGCTGCGATCACCGTCGAACTGGTGCAGGTCACCAACTGGCCGGAATTCATGCACGACCAACCGGTTCCGCTCGCGGAAACAAAGACAAGCCCCGCCGGCAGCGGATCACTGACGGTGATGGTGCCTGAAGTCGCCGTATTTCCCGAATTGGATGGCGTCAGCGTAAAGCTCGGCGTGCTGCCAACCATGAACATGCCGGCACTGGCGGTCTTGGTCAGCTGCAGATCGGGCGCCAGGACCGTCGTCATCACCGTTGCGGACGTATTGTTGCCGGCGCCGGTACGGCCCGGATCGTCGGGATCGGAGACTCCGGACGGAACGATGGCGGTGGCGAAATTCGACAAGGTTCCCGCCTGCGGCGCAGTGCCCTGAATGGTGAACGTAACCGAACCGCCTGCCGGCAAAGAGCCGATGGTGCTGGTGACGCTATTGCCGGCAACATTCACCGTCCCGCAGCTTGCGCCGCCGGTGGCCGAACCGCACATGCCGGTCACCGACGTGATGCCGGCAGGCACGTTGTCGGCGAACACGGTGCTGTTGGCGCTATCCGGTCCGGCATTGGAAACTGTCGCCGTATAGCTGATCGTGGTTCCCCAAAGTATGGTGGCGGGCCCGCTCTTGGTCACCGAGCCGTTGGCCACCGGGCTCACCGTCAGCGTGGCGGTTGCCACTGCCGCGTTGGAGCCCGCGTTGGTCGTCAGTGCGCCCGCGCCGATGGTATTTACATACGCGCCGGCAACGGCAGCCGTAACATCGATCTGAAAGGTGCACGATCCGCTGGCCGGCACCGTGCCGCCGGTCAGGGTAACGCTGCCGGAGGTCGATGTCACCGTGCCACCGCTACAAGTCGTCGCGGTGTTGGCGCTAGCCGCGCGCAGCAGGCCGCTGCCCGGCGAGACCGGGAACGTGTCGGTCACGCCGGTCACGGTGATCGGCGCAGCATTTGCATTGCTAATGGTAACCGTCAAGGTCGAGATGCCGCCCGAATTGATGGTGGACGGCGAGAATGCCTTGGCGATGGTCGGTGCCGATGCAGTCACCGTGAGGGTCGCCGTATTCGACACTGCACCGGTCGCGGCTTCGTTGCTCGATACGCCGCTCGCGGTGTTCGGCAGCATGCCGGCGGTATTACTCTTGACGACGATCGAGATCGTGCAACTGCCGGCGGCTGGAATGGTGAGGCCGGTAAACGACAGCATGCCGGTCTGGTTCGCCGTAAACGAATTGGCTCCGCCGCAGGTGGTAGCCGCAGCGCCGGTCGTGTTGATGAACATATTGGTGAGCGTGTCGCTGAATGCAGCGCCGGTCAGCGCGATGCCGTTGCCGTTGCCGATGGTGAAATCGATTTGCGAAGTGCCGCCCAACGAAATGGAGCTCGGCGTAAACGACTTGGTGATGGTCGGCACAGCTGCCGTCACCGTCAGGTTGGCGGTATTCGACACCGCCCCGGTCGCGGCTTCGTTGCTGGCGACGCCAGAAGTGGTGTTGGGATTGACACCGGGGACATTGCTGGTGACCAGCACAGTCACGGTACAGCTGCCGGCGGCGGGGA
>CAZCKI010000189.1:0-1858 GCA_964498815.1 uncultured Burkholderiales bacterium | reverse complement strand
GCGGCGGGAATGGTCAAGCCCGACAGCGACAGGCTGGTCTGGTTGTTGGCGAGTGAATTCCCCGACGCGCCGCTGCAGGTGCCGGCCGCCATCTGCGCGCCGCTCACCTTCATATTCACCAGCGTATCGGTAAACGATGCTCCGGTCAGCGCAATCGAATTGGGATTGCTGAGCGTAAAGGTGATCGTGGAAGTCGCATTGGCCGCAATGGTCGAGGGGCCGAATGCCTTAGCGATGGTCGGCGAGGCTGCGGTTACCGTCACGCAACTAGACAGCAGTCCGGTTGTACTTAGATTCGCTGCACCACTGATATTTCCAACGCCGTTCGTAAACGCGGCCGGATTGCCGCCGCAGCTGGCGTTGACCTGCCCCGCGGTATTGCGCACCTGCACGTCGATGGTGCAG
Source organism: uncultured Burkholderiales bacterium (assembly GCA_964498815.1). Taxonomy (GTDB): domain Bacteria; phylum Pseudomonadota; class Gammaproteobacteria; order Burkholderiales; family Usitatibacteraceae; genus UKL13-2. The sequence continues at coordinate 1,453 of CAZCKI010000189.1, read as the reverse complement.
CTCGCCTGTCCGGACGTCATGGTCGCGCCGGAAACGGTGACGGTTCCGCTGCCGTTGACGGCGGTCGTGACTGCGGCCGCACTGGTGCACGTGGAACCCGCCAATACACCGCCGGCGGCGACCTTGAGGCCGCTCGGCAAGGTGTCGGTAAAGCCGATGCCGCTTTGTGCCGGACTGGTGCCGCCATTGGTGAGCGTGAAGCGCAGCGTTGTGGTGCCGCCGTCGACAAATGTGGGGGGCGTAAACACCTTGGACAAGGTCGGCGCGACGGTGTTGACGACCAGGCACTGCGCGGTGACACCGTTGATGACATTGGCCGCGCCGGAAATATTGCCGCTCAGGTTGGTGAAGGCCGCGGGATTGCCCGAGCAGGAAGCATTCGCCAGCGTCGCACGATTGGTCACACCGGTTACCGTGATGGTGCAAGCCGATGTACCGGCACTCATCGTCACCGCACTCAGCGCGATCATATCCGGGTTCCCCTGGGTGACCACGCTCATGCCGGCACAGCCGCTGCCGAAGGTGACGGTCGGTGCGGCACCGGTAAATTTGAGCGACACCGGCAGGCTCTCGGTAAAGGCGATGCCGCTTTGCGCAGGCAAGGTACCGGCATTGGTCAAGGTAAATACCAGGTCGGTCGCGGCGCCGTCATTGATCGTCGCGGGCGACCATGCCTTGGTGAGCGTCGGGTTGATCTGCGCAACCACCAGGCACTGGTCGCTGCTGGTGTTGCTTGCACGGGTGGCGCTGACATTCGTCGCCAGGTTGGTAAAGGCAGCGGGGTTCCCCGAGCAGGAATTATTGGTCTGGGTGGCAACGTTGGTTACGCCGGCGACGGTGACGGTACAGGTCGCTGTCGACGTAGCCATGGCGATCGTATTGGCTATCGTCAACACGCGCGTGCCGGCAACGTAAGCCGCGTTTGCCGGGCCGCTGCAACCGGCGCCGTAAGAGATTGCGGGAGTGGCGCTATTGAATTGCAATCCGGTGGGCAAAGTGTCGCCCAGCGCAATGCCGCTCTGCGCAGGATTGCCGGTACCGTTGGTCAAGGTAAAGACCAGCGTGGTCGTGGCGCCGTCGTTGATCGAGGCAGTACCGAAGGTCTTGGCGGCCGACGCCTGCACAACATTGAACATGGCCGATGCCGCCGTGTCGGTCAGGCTCACGGGCGTGGCCGCCGTCGGCGCGCTGGTCGTATTCGTGGCGGTGCCCGGCGTTGTCGATGTGACGTCGACGACCACCTGACAACTCGAGCCAGAATTGAGCGAGGCCACCGAGAAGCGGACTGCCCCATCCCCCGCAGTGCTGGGCATGCCGTTGGCCTTGGTCACCGAGCCGCAGGCCATCGGCGTGAAGACAAAAGTGGTGTCGGCGAGCGACAGATTGCTGCTGCTCAAGGTGTCGTCGACCTGAACGGTACCGATGGCCGCAGCATTGGCCGCCGGATTGGTCC
>CAZCKI010000188.1:0-6491 GCA_964498815.1 uncultured Burkholderiales bacterium | reverse complement strand
GTTATCTTCCGGCACACCAGCCATGGCTCAGTCCGACGCTGTCGCGCCCGACCTGCTGGCTCGCAATAAAAGGAATGTGCTGGCGTTCTACGACCTCGCCACCAACCAGGCCAAACCGCGCGAGGCGGTCGAGCGCTTCGTCGGCGAATCGTACACGCAGCACAATCCGGAAGTGGCCGACGGCAAGGAAGCCTTCATCGCCTATTTCGAAAAGCAGGCGCGCACCTACCCCGGCAAGAAATTCGAATTCAAGCGCGTTATTGCCGAGGGTAATTTGGTGGTCGTGCACACCCGTTCCATCTTCCCGGAGGCGTGGGTGCGGCCGGATTGGGCCGGTATCGATATTTTCCGGCTGGATGAGCGCGGCAAGATCGTCGAGCATTGGGATGTGTTGCAGCCGGTCCCCGCGCGTCCAGCCAACGACAACGGCATGTTTTGAGCGAGCCGGAGTCAAGTGATATTGTCCACATCCTGTCCTCGACTTCGCACCTCGAATTTGAGTTAATAGCGGTGGAGCAGTGCGCGTGTAATTCCTGAATACCGCGCAGCTCACAACCGAACATCCCTGCCCGCCTTGCGCGGGCTTTTTCTTTTGGAGAATCACATGCCCGATCTCGCCTTGCAAGCTCTGCTCGACCCCGGCGCTACCGGCGCCGGCATCACCCTGAAGCGACGCGTCGACGACCCTACCGGCACCGTATCCAGTTATGCCTGTGAGGGGCAGGTCGGGGGAGTCGGCAAATCGCTGTGGGTGAATGTCACAACGGCTAACACAGATGCGCAAAAGAACACCGCCATCCGCGCGGCGTTCAATGTGGCCTGATAGCGGGACCACGCATGCCGGCAAGAAAGACTGCAACACCGGCGGCAACGCAAGCCGCCGTCCGCAAGAAGGGTCCTACACGCTTGCGCAAGGCCGGGACCGGCTCGCGCAAGGCCAAAACCAGCACTGCATCGGCAGAGGCCGTCAGTAACCATCAGACCCGCATAGCCATTGCCCGCTTTGTGGAGCACAACGTCGCCGACCTGCAGCCCTGGCTGGACCAGATCGCCAGGGAAGATGGCCCCAAGGCCGCCTTCGACCGGCTGCTGCACGTGATGGAGTACCACATGCCCAAGCTCGCGCGCGGCGAGGTCGAAGGCAATGTCGAGGCCAACCTCACCATCGTCGAACTGCAGCGCTTTTGAAGGTAGCGCTCCCCAACGGCTGGCAGCCGCGCGACTATCAGTTACCGGCATGGCGCTATTTGCAGGGCGGTGGCCGGCACGCCGAGCTGGTCTGGCACCGGCGTAGCGGCAAGGATGAAGTCTGTCTGCACCGCACCGCCGTCGCGGCCTTCGAGCGCGTGGCGGGGTACTGGCATATGTTGCCCGAGTACGCGCAGGCTCGCAAAGCCATCTGGGATTCGGTCAATCCGCACACCGGCAGGCGGCGCATCGACGAAGCTTTCCCCAAGGAAATCCGTAGCGCCACGCGCGAACAGGAAATGCAAATCGTGCTCGCCAATGGCTCCACCTGGCAGGTGGTGGGCTCGGACCGCTTCGATGCGCTGGTGGGGGCGAGCCCGGCCGGCATCGTCTATTCGGAATGGGCGTTGTCCAATCCGACGGCGCGCGCGTATCTGCGGCCCATCGTCGCGGAGAACAATGGCTGGCAGATTTTCAACACCACGGCGCGGGGCAGGAATCACGCGTACACCACATTGCGGGCTGCCGAGAAAGACCCGAAGGCGTTCGCGCAGGTGCTTGATGCCACACAGACCGGCATCTTCACGCCGGAGCGCCTGGCCGAGGAGTTGGCGAGCTACATCGCCGAGTTCGGCGAGGACTACGGCCGCGCAAAGTTCGAGCAGGAGTACCTCTGCTCCTTCGATGCCGCCAACTTAGGCGCCATCCTGGCGCGCGCACTCACCCAGGCCGAGCGCGAGGGGCGGGTGCACGATGAGGTCGAATTCGATCCGCTGGGTGCGCCGCTGGAAATCAGCGCTGACATCGGCCGGCGGGATACCTCGACCTGGTGGTTCTGGCAACCCACTATCGGCGGCTACCGCATCGTCGATTACGACAGCGGCTTCGGGCTTGACGCAGACGAGTGGGCCGAGCGGCTGCAGCAACGCATCGCCAAATACCAACTGGAAGGCCGGGCCGACGCGTTGGGCAAGATCTGGCTGCCGCACGACGCCCAGCAAAAAAGCTTCGCAGCCAAACGCAGCGCGGTGGAGACCTTCCGCCAGCACTTCGGCACCAATCAGGTGTGGATCACCCCGCAAACCAGCAAGGCCGACCGCATCAACGCCGCGCGCGTGCTGATCCCGCGCATCGCGTTTCACGAGGGTAACTGTGCCAGGGGGCTGGACGGGCTGCGCGCCTGGTCGTTCGAATACGACCGCGACAGCAAGACCTTCAGCAGCGAGCCGAGGCACGACTGGGCTTCGCACGATGGCGATGGGTTCAGCTATGGGTGCGTGGTGATGAGCCAGCAGCGGCCGGAGAAGGTGGAGGACAAGACTCGGTTTGCCTTGGATCGGACGATTGACGAAATGGTTAAGCGGAAGAAAGATAGACGAATAGAGAGCGAATAATTTCTAGGTCGCCATGTGTCTTCCGTTACCCTCAGGAAACGCATTGATGCGAATGCGAAAGGAGTTAGAACTTATTGAACGTAGAGAGGGGGTTGGTCAATTTGTTTTGGCTTTTGCATACTGTTTTTCTTCGAGTTGTCCACTCTATATCGGAGCTCATGCTCGAGCCAAGAAAACCACTGGCTGGTGTAGTCGAAAAAGCGCTCTTGTTCTTGTAGTAACGCGAGATTTAGTGGGCGTGCGGTGATCGTCGCGTGATCGATGTGGCGATTTTCATTTGCCACGTCTTCCAAATTTGCAAAACCTAGACTGTCACCTTCCCACAACCAAATGCAGTGCGCGTAATTGTTCCTAATGCGCATGCAGTGGCGGATATTCCCAATCGCTATGCAAAATTCAGTCTCTAAATTTAGTGCCTTACTTTTTTGGCGCCCGAAGGCATCGGCAGCAGAGATTCGAGTGGTTTCACCCAGAAGTCTATATAACACCTTGATAGTCGTATCAATGTCACTTCCAATTACGGAAACGCAGTCTGCCATTGAAAACTCAAGGTCAGTGTAGCCGGTTAATAGTCGGCCGATAATGAAACTTTCCTGTGAAAACTCTTTTGGAATAGATAGCATCGCCATAAAAAGTCCTCAAGAAAAAACGAAGCACACTCGACAGATTAATCTTGAAACCTGCCGCATAAGCGCGCGTGTTGAGCCTGTCTGTGCTGAAGCGGATTTTTGAGAAATATTGGCCAGATAGAACGGTAGGCAAACTAGAAGGCGGCCGAAGCCGCCCCTAGTTACAGCAAGTAACGCATTGCAATCAAGATAACGAAGGTCTCGGGGAGAGAAATCATTATCTTGAAGTTCTTTGTCACTTGCACCGTGATTTGCACCTTCATGGCAATTAATCCATTTAGGAGCAGTCGCAGCAACGTTGCCCGACCGCCATTAATTGGTGGCCGTGCTTTTGGTGGTTACGAAGTGCCCGGCGAAGTAGTTCGTGGGGAGTCTTTGCCACCAAACGAGCGCGATTGCCATCGCACCGGGGATTAACCATGGTGGGTGAAGTTATTCACCGGCTTCTGGTTCCCAATAGTGCAATCTTACTACTTTGAGTCTGTCGCTGCCAGGTGTGCTACCCCGGCGGGGCCGGGCCCAATTTTGCGTAGCTAACTTAGGCACCGGCCTTCGCCGGTGCGGCAGCCCTAAAAAGTACCTTCGTCATTCCGGCGAAAGCCGGAATCCAGTGTCGTTCGTTTTAAGCCAAACAAAACCAAGCAAAGTCACTGGGTCCCCGCTTTCGCGGGGACGACGGTGTTTCTTTGCCATCTGTAATCAGGAAGAGAACCGCCACCCATGAATGAAAGCAAAGAAGAATTCAGCAAAACCCCAGAAGGCCAGGTGCGGCGCTGGTTGCTGGAAATCCAGTTGGCCGACAAGCGCGAGGAGGATTGGCGCAAGAAGGTGAAGGACATCTGGGCGCGCTATCGGGCCGAGAGTGTGAAGAAGAACAGCTTCAACATTCTCTACAGCAATACCGAGACGTTGGCTTCCGCCGTGTACAACGCGCCGCCTTCGCCCGATGTGCGCCGGCGTTTTCGCGATGCCGATCCGGCGGGCAAGGTGGTGGCGCAGGTATTGGAGCGCTCGCTGGAGTTTTCCATCGACACCGACCAGTTCGCCGCGACCATCGGGGCAGACGTGCTGGACATGCTGCTGCCGGGGCGCGGGATTTCGCGGGTGAAGTACCTGCCGAAGTTTGTGCCGCTGGCAGGTACGGAGGCGGTGGCGTCGTCCCAGCTGGAGGAAACGCCACTGTCGAGAATGAACGATGCAGCACCCGATACGGAGACCGAGCCGGCGACAAATCAGCCGGGCAAAGGGTATGGCGAGTCGCCTGATGTCGCGGACAGCGAAGACCAGGAACCTGCGGAAGAACTCGCCTGGGAACAGGTGGTGCTGGAACACGTGCAGTGGGACAAGTTCCGCCACGGCCCCGGCAAGAAATGGGAGGAGGTGGAGTGGATCGCTTTCGAGCATTCGATGAACCGCGAGGAGCTCGCCGCCAAATTCGGCGAGGCGGGCGAGGACCTGCCGTTGGATGAAGCGAGCGACGACGACATCAAGGAAGAAGCGGACGTTTCGGAAGTGTTCCGTACCGCGCAGGTGTACGAAGTGTGGGACAAGGCCGGGCGGCAGGTGTTGTTCATCAGCAAGGGGAGCCGCGATGCGCCGCTGAAGGTGATCGCCGACCCGCTCAGGCTCACCAACTTCTACCCGGTGCCGCGCCCCTTGATGGCGCTGGCCGACAGCGATTCGCTGCTGCCGATCCCCCTTTACGTGCAATACGAGGAACAGGCGCGCGAGCTCGATTTGGTGTCGAGCCGCATCAGCAAGATCATCGACGCCTGCAAGCTGCGCGGCATCTACGATTCGACCATGAGCGAGCTTTCCGAGCTGCTTAAGGGCAACGACAACGACCTGATCCCCGCGCAGGATGCCGCCAAGTGGATCCAGGCCGGCGGCATCGAGAAAGCAATCTGGATGATGCCGATCGACCAGGCCGCACGCGTGCTGCAAATCCTGCACGCGCAGCGCGACGCGACCAAGCAGGTGATCTACGAGATCACCGGCATCGCCGATGTGATGCGCGGCGCCAGCAACCCCAACGAAACGCTGGGCGCGCAACAGCTCAAGGCGCGCTGGGGCGGGCAGCGCATCAACCGCCTGCAACTGGAAGTGCAGCGCTATGGGCGCGACCAGTTGCGCATCATGGCCGAGGTGATCGCCGAGCGCTTCCAGCCGGAGACGCTATTGCGCATGACCGGCATGCAGATTCCCTCGCAGATGGAAGTGCAGATGGCGATGCAGCAAATCCAGATGCAGGCGCAGCAGCGGGCGATGATCGCGCAGCAACAGGGCCAACCCCCGCCGCCACCTCCATCGATGCCGCCACCGCCCGCGCAGTTGCCACCAGTCACCCTGGAACAAGTGATGGAATTGTTGCGCGACGACGCGCAACGCAGTTTCAAGGTCGACGTGGAAACCGATTCAATGATTGGCGGTGCGCAGCAGCAGGACATGCAGGAACTGCAGCAGCTACTGCAAGGCATCACAGGATTCATCGCCGGCATCGGCCCGGCGGTGCAGCAGGGCGCGCTGCCGATTGAGGCGGTGAAGGAGATCGTGATGAGCATCACCCGGCGCGCGCGCATGGGCTCGGCCGTGGAGGATGCGCTGGACAAGATGCAGGCGCCGCCGGCACCTGTACCTGCCGCCGACCCGCACGCGGCACAGGCTGCGCAAGCGCAAGCCCAGGCGGCAGCGGACACGCAAAAGGCGCAACTGCAATCGCAATTGGAGCAGGCCAAGTTCGCCGCGCAGCAACAACTCGAGCAAGCCAAGCTGCAAAACCATGCGCAACTCGAAGCCGCGCGCGCGCAGGCCGACCAGGCGGTGCAGGCGGCGCGCATGCAGGCCGATCAGCAGATCGAAGCCACGCGTGCACAAGCGACGATCGAAGTCGAGAAAGCCAAGCTGGCTTCTCGCTTCCAGCTCGACGAAGCGCAGCGCAACCACGCCTTTGCGCTGAAGCAGCTTGAGCACGAGCGCAACGCCGGGCTCGATGCGCAGCGCCTGGAGTTCGAGCGCTGGAAAGCGGGGCTGGATGCGGCCACGCGCATACAGGTGGCAGAGATCGCCGCCGGGACAGTGGTCAGCCCCGATCAACGTCAGGCCGCGCAGCCATGACCGACCGCGAAACCTTCATCGAGTTTTGGACGCCCACCGTGGGCGCGGACGAAGCCGCGCGGCTGTTCGAGGTGAAGCAGGAGCGGGAGCGCCGGCCGCTGCGCTCGGCCTCGGTGTACGTGATGCCTTCTTACCAATCCCCCGTCACCGGCAAATGGATCGATAC
>CAZCKI010000187.1:2815-6530 GCA_964498815.1 uncultured Burkholderiales bacterium | reverse complement strand
GCAAATGCCGACCTCGGTCGAACGCGAAATCGAAACCGAACCCGCGGTGCGTGGCGATACCTCGGGCAAAGTGCTGAAGCCGGCCCGCATCAAGCCCACCGAACACGTGGTGATGGTGCCGCTGTTTTGCGAGACCGGCGACAAGATCGAAATCGACACCCGCACCGGCGAATACAAGCGCCGCGTGTAACGTCGCGAATCGCGTAAGCGTGCCAGCCAACGCCCGACCCGATCCGGCGGCCTATGACGCGAGCTGCACCCGCTGCGACCGCCTTGCAGGCTTCCTGAGCGAAGTAGGCCGGAAATACCCGGCCTACTTCTGCAAGCCGGTGCCGCCGTTCGGCGATGCCAGGCCAAAGTTGCTGATTGTCGGCCTGGCCCCGGGCATGCACGGAGCCAACGCCTCCGGTCGGCCGTTCACCGGCGATCATGCCGGCATCCTGCTCTATCAGACCTTGCACGCATTCGGCTTTGCCACCGCGGCCGAGTCGCTGCACGCGAATGACGACCTGCGGCTGGTCGGCTGCCGCATCTCCAATGCCGTCAAGTGCCTGCCACCGCAGAACAAGCCGACACCGGCGGAAATCCGCACCTGTAATTCGTTCCTGCAAGCCGAAATCGCCGCTTTGCCGGCCGATACCGTCATCCTGGCGCTCGGCGGCATCGCCCACAATGCCGTACTGATGGCTTGCGGGTTGAAGGTGGGCGCGGCCAAATTCGGCCACGGCACCATTCACGAGTTGCCGAAAGGACAAATGCCGCAAGGCCGCTGGTTGTTCGATAGCTATCATTGCTCCCGATACAATACCAATACCCGCCGATTGACCGAAGCCACGTTTCATTCCGTTTTTGAGGCCATTCGCCGGCACCTGGCCTAGAAATCTTTCCTGAGTATTCCGGTTACCGCCGCATGTTCGATCCCAAACCGATCCTTGCCCAACTTCCCGGACTGCCCGGCGTCTACCGCATGAAGAATGCCGCCGACGAGGTGATCTACGTCGGCAAGGCGCGCGATCTCAAGAAACGCGTCACCTCGTACTTCGCGCGCAATCTTGCCAGCCCGCGTACCGCGCGCATGGTTGCGCAGATCGCTGCCATCGAAACCACCGTCACGCGCAGCGAGTCGGAAGCGCTGGTGCTGGAAAACAACCTCATCAAGTCGCTGGCGCCGCGCTACAACGTGCTATTCCGGGATGACAAGAGCTATCCCTACATCATGATCACCGCGCACGCTTTCCCGCAGATCCGCTTCTATCGCGGCGCCCAGGTGAAACCGCACCGCTATTTCGGGCCGTTTCCCTCCTCGTGGGCGGTGCGCGAGAGCCTCAATCACCTGCAGCGCGTCTTCCATCTGCGCACCTGCGACGATTCGGTGTTCGCCCACCGATCGCGCCCCTGCCTGCTGCACCAGATCGGCCGCTGCTCGGCGCCTTGCGTGAACCTGATCGGCGCCGACCAATACGCGCGCGACATAGCCCACGCGGCACTGTTCCTGGACGGCAAGGAAGGCGAGGTGCTGGAGGAATTGACGGCCAAGATGGAAGCCGCTTCGGCGCAGATGGAATTCGAGCGCGCGGCTTCGATTCGCGACCAGATCCGCAACCTGCAACAGGTCCTGTCCAAGCAATTCGTCGAAACCAGCAGCGACCGCGACGCGGACGTGGTGGTGGCCCGCCGCGATTCGGGCACCTGGTGCGTCAATCTGGTGATGATCCGCGGCGGCCGCCATCTCGGCGACAAGAGCCTGTTCCCAGGCAATGCGCAGGACGCCGATGCAGAATCGGTGATCGGCGCCTTTCTCGACCAGCATTACGCCCACCAGCCGCCGCCGCCTCGCATCATCGTCGACGAGGAGTTTGAACCGGACGAGTGGCAATCGACCCTGACGGCGGTGGCCGGCCGCCCGGTCAAGGTGGTCGCCCATCCTCAGGGAGAGTCGCGGGTATGGCGCAAGATGGCCGGCAAGAATGCCCAGTTCGCGCTGGAGCGGCACCTTGCCGAGGCCGCCAGCCAGGATCGCAAGCTCAGCGCCATGGCGGAAGCGCTGCAAATGGACAGCCTGGAAAGGATCGAATGTTTTGACATCAGTCATACGATGGGAGAGGCGACCGTGGCATCCTGCGTCGTGTTCGATCGGGGCGCCATGCAGTCTTCCGAATACCGGCGCTTCAATATCGAAGGCGTCACGCCGGGTGACGATTACGCCGCCATGCGACAGGCGCTGGCAAGGCGGTACCAGAAGCTGGCGGAAGGCAACAGCGAGGAACCGGCCGCCAGCAAGCGTCCGGATTTGATCCTGATCGACGGCGGCAAGGGACAATTGCACGTGGCGGAAGAGGTGATGAGCGAAATGGGTCTGGCCGACATTCAGTTGCTGGGAGTTGCCAAGGGCGAAGAGCGCAAGCCGGGGCTGGAGACGCTGATCTTCGGTCTCACGCGACACGAACTGAACCTCGACAAGACCCACGCCGGTTTTCACCTGATCCAGCAAATCCGCGACGAGGCGCACCGGTTCGCCATCACCGGACACCGGGCGCGGCGGGCCAAGAAGCGCAATACCTCTCATTTGGAAGGCATCGCCGGTGTGGGCCCAAAACGGCGCAAGGCGCTGCTCACCACCTTCGGCGGCCTGCAAGGCGTGCAATCGGCGAGCGTGGAGGACTTGATGCGGGTGGAAGGAATCAGCCGCGAACTCGCCGAAGTGATCTACAACGATTTACACTAGCGGCATTCCCTCCAACGCCGTCGCCTTCCACAGCCGCCCATCGCGCGCCATGCCGCTCACCATTCCTGTCAACGTACCGATCATCCTGACGTGGCTGCGCATTGCGGCGATTCCTCTGTTCGTGGCGGTGCTGTATTTCCCGGCGTTCACCGATCGGCTGACGACGGCCGAGGCCAACATCGCAGCGACCGCAATCTTCATCGCGGCGGCACTCACCGATTGGCTGGATGGATACCTCGCGCGCAGGTGGAATCAAAGCTCCGCATTCGGCGCTTTTCTCGATCCGGTGGCCGACAAGCTGATGGTGGCTGCGGCGTTGATCGTGCTGGTGGAGTTGAACCGCGTCAACGCCGTCGTGGCATTGATCATCATCGGCCGCGAAATCACCATTTCCGCCTTGCGCGAGTGGATGGCGCAACTGGGACAGTCGAAAAGCGTGGCGGTCTCGTTTCTTGGCAAAATCAAGACCGTCGCGCAGTTGATTGCGATACCCTTCCTGCTTTACGACGGTGTGCTGTTCGGCGTGATCGATTGCCGTCAGGCGGGCAGCCTGCTGATCTGGGTCGCGGCGGGTTTGACACTGTGGTCGATGATCTACTACCTGAAAGCGGCGTTCTCGACCGACACGGCCGAAAAATAGCCCGTCTTTTTTAGCCCGCCTGCTGCTGACGCAACAGCAATTCGAAATCGGCGGCCCGCAAGGCGGGGCTCATCAGAAATCCCTGCCAGCTGTCGCAGCCCATTTCGGCGAGGCGCACGCGTTGCTCTTCACGCTCCACGCCCTCGGCAACCACGCGGATGTCGAGCGCGCGCGCCATCGCTACCACCGCCGACACGATCGCCGCGTCGCCTTTGTCGATAAGTATGTCGGCGACGAAGGAACGATCGACTTTCAGGGTGTCGATCGGAAAGCGCTTCAGGTGCGAAAGGCTCGAATATCCGGTGCCGAAGTCGGCGATGGCGACGCCGAAGCCGTCGTCGCGCAAGGCA
>CAZCKI010000187.1:0-2805 GCA_964498815.1 uncultured Burkholderiales bacterium | reverse complement strand
GGCACTGAGCGTATGACCGACACCTTCCGGGTCGCGCAGCATGCCGGTTTCGGTGACCTCCACGGTCAGCGCGCGCGGGTCGCAGCCGGTGCGGCGAACCCGTTCGCGGATGCGGTCGAGCAGGTGCGCGTCGCGAAACTGGCCGGCGGCGAGATTGACGGCAATCCGCAAGTCCGTGTGTCCGGCCGCATGCCAGGAGCGAATTTGCTCGAAGGCGCGGTCGAGCACGAAATGGCCGATTTCGTGAATCAGGCCGGTTTCCTCGGCGAGGGTGATGAAATCCCCCGGCAGCACCAGCCCGCGTGCCGGATGGTGCCAGCGCAGCAAGGCTTCGGCGCCGATGATCCTGCCGGTCTGCATCGACACGATCGGCTGGTAATGCACCTCGAATTCCGCATGGTTGATGGCGGCACGCATGGCGTTTTCCATCAGGCGCATATTGCTGCCGCGCTCGGCCAATTCCGGCGAAAACACTTCGTACGCATTCTTGCCTTGCGATTTGGCGCGGTACATGGCCATGTCGGCGTTTTTCAGCAAGGTTTCCACGTCGTCCGCGTCGTCGGGAAAGACGCTGATGCCGACCGAAGCCGAGATATGGATCTCGTGCCCCTCGATGAATGCGGCCTGCCCGATTTCCTCGATCAGCTTGCCGGCGACCAGGCGTGGCGCATCGAGATCGTTGATATGTTCCAGCACCACCATGAATTCGTCGCCCGACAGGCGCACCAGCAAGTCGCTCTCGCGCACCATTTCCGAGAGTCGCCGCGCGATATCGCGCAACAGTTCGTCGCCGATACGGTGGCCTAGCGTGTCGTTGACCTCCTTGAAGCGGTCGAGATCGATGAACAACGCCGCCACCCGGCAGCCGATGCGTCGCGCGCGCGTGATGGCCTGCCGCAGCCGTTCCTGCAGCATGCTGCGGTTCGGCAGGCCCGTCAGCCCGTCGTGCGAAGCCTGGTGCACCAGCCGTTCCTCCGACAGGATGCGGGCGGTCACGTCCTGGGCCAGCGACAGGATCGAGATCACCTTGCCGCTGTCGTCACACAAGGTAGAGTTGTACCATTCGCACCAGATGATTCGGCCATCCTTGCGGATATTCCGGTTCAGGCAGGTGATACGCGGCTCCTCTCCCGACAGCAATCGCGCCATCACCTCCTTCACCTGCGCGAAATCGTCCTCCGGGACGATCGGCTCCTGCATGATCGGTCGGCCGATGATTTCCTGCTCGCGCCAACCGAAGATTTTTTCCGCCTGTGCCGACCAGCGCCGCACGCGAAACTCGCAGTCCCATTCGATCACCGCCAGCGGCGTATTTTCGAAGTGCGAACTCAACAGCCAGTTGGCGTGACGCAATTCCAATTCCTTGCGCTTGAGATCGTCGATATCGGCGGCAGCGGTGTAAAAGCCGATCACCCGACCGCTTTCGTCGTGCCGTGGCGTGTATCGCACCAGCATCCATCGTTGCTGCTTTTCACCGTTCAGCAACAACCGTTCCACGGTGACGGTCTCGCCGGCCAGCGCACGCTGCCACAGCGGCTCCACGTCGGCGACGCGTTCGGCGCCGAACACTTCGCGCAGGTCGCGGCCGATCAGTTCCTCGCGCGGTTTGCCGAACGCGAACTCGAGGCTCTTGTTCACCATCCGGTAACGACCGTCGGAGTCGGTATAGGCCATGGGATAGGGCAGACTGTCCATCGCGGCGCGCAATTCCGCCTCGCTCGCCTTGAGCGATTCGCCGACCAGTTTGATGTCGTGGATATCGATGCCGGCGATGTAGATGCCTTGCACGGTGCCGTCGGCCGTTACGTCCGGGACCGAGCGATTGCGGATCCAGCGCTGCGATCCGTCGACAAACGTCGCCAGCCGTTCGTATACATTGGTTTCGCCGGCCAGGGCGCGTTCGATATACGGCGCCGCGGCTTCCACCACTTCCGGCTTCAGCACTTCACGAAACGATTTGCCGATGACTTCGTGACGCGATTTGCCGCGCTGCTGCAGGAAAGTGTTATTGACAAAGCGGTAGCGTCCCTCGGTATCGAGGTAGACGATTGCCTCCGGAATATTGTCGGCGAACAGGCGCATGCGCCGTTCCTGCTGCTCCAGGTCCTGACGCAGCATGACGTCGTCGTGGATATCGAGCAGCACCGTGTAGATGCCGGCGATGGTTCCGTCCGGACGCCGGTCCGGCATCATGTGGCCGCGGATCCAGCGCTGACCGCGTCCCGGCCAGGTGGAGAGACGTTCGTACACCTGCGGCATTCCGGCCAGGGCGCGCTCCAGGTAAGGCTTGGTCCACTCAACCACGTCCGGCGGGAAAGCGTCGTCAATCGATTTGCCGACGATGAAGGTTTCGGCGAGGCCGGACCATTCGGTGCCGGTCTTGTTGTAGAAACGGATGCGCCGGTCGGCGTCGATATAGCTCAGCGGCAAGCCGATGCTGTCGGTCAGCAGCTTGAGTTGCTGTTCGCGGTTGCTGATTTCCTGCCGCAGGCGGTGGTGATCCTCGACATCGAACGCCAGCACCAGCACGCCGGGAATGGAGCCGTCGTTGCGGCGGTCGGGGTAAAACGAAACCTCGATATGGCGGTTGCCGTGTGCGCGCGCCATCGACAGCGTGGTCACGGTCAGCGATTCGCCGCGCAAGGCCCGCTCGGCCAGCGGAACGTAGAAACTTGCCGCATCCTTCCCCAAGGTTTCCGCGATCGGCCGGTCGATCGCATCCGCTTCGACGCTATCGACCCATTCATAGAAAGGCTTGTTGGCGAGCCGCAACACCAATTGGTCGTCCAGGTACATGACCGGCAG
>CAZCKI010000186.1:0-6540 GCA_964498815.1 uncultured Burkholderiales bacterium | reverse complement strand
GTCTAAATAGCTCTTTACTGCGCTAGACATCGCATCGATCTTGTTTCGAATATCGGCGTCAAAAGTGTTCTTTCTGAGGCGCGCCTGTTCTTCTGAAATCTTTTGAAGTTCTGTCAAGAGCGCCCGTTTCACAATAGGAAGATCACTGTCCTCCAAAGCAAAGTGAGGATTTTCCTGAACCTTGCCCAAATCGACTAAGAGCTTCCAAAGTCGATCGCCAAGGACTATCAATTCTTGCGGTAGATGGCCGCCGCACGAACTGCTTACAGGGCCATTGAGTTTCTCCTGCAACGTATTTTGGAGAGTCCCAATCCAGCTCCGCAATTGCTGTCGCTGATCGTTATCTATTGGAATTCGCATTTCAACTCCACTTGAGCTATTGAAGGCATATTATTCTGGAATAAGGGAAACAGGACAAATGGGGTCAGACACCACGCGGCGAATAGGCAAAGACGAACCCTTCGTCAGCCCACATCCGCTGCTGTAAACTCACCAGCAAATGCAAAGTACCGCAGACATTCACATCTCGGCCTCCACCCCTGTACCACTGCAACAAAAACGCTACGCCACGTTCCTCCTCCTCGCCCTATGGGCAATGTCCCTCACCCTCACCGCACAATCCGAGCCACCTCCAACCCCCTTCGATACTAGCCCCTACATCGTCCACGCAAGCGCCACTACTTGGGAAGCCTGGTCAATCGCACCTTCCCCCGACGGCCCCAAAAAACAAACCCGCCCCGTCGCCATCGGCGACGAAATCACCATCCCCGCAATCGGCTCGCTCCCTCCATTCCAAGTCAAACTGCGTGAACCCGCCGCGCTCGACCCTGACGAAGCCAAGCTACGCGCCGATGTTCCAGTATTCGTCATGGCCGACACCCACGGCCAATACGAAATCGCGACGCAACTATTGGAAAAGCACGGCGTTATCGACGCCGCGCTCAAATGGCAATTCGGCAAAGGCCGGCTGGTGGTGCTGGGCGACGTCTTCGACCGCGGCCCCTATTCCTCGGAAATTCTCTGGCTGCTTTACAAACTGGAAGCCGAGGCCGCCGCGGCAGGCGGCCGGGTCTATTTCGTCCTGGGCAATCACGAGTGCATGGAACTGCTGGGGGATCTGCGCTACGTGCACCCGCGTTACTTCGAAACCGCCAAGGTGCTGGGCGCCGCAAGCTATGCGGAACTCTGGGGCCGGGACACTTTGCTCGGCCAGTGGCTGCGCGCCAAGCCGGCGGTGCTGAAGCTCGGCCGCACGCTATTTGTCCACGGCGGGCTGTCCGCACGGACCGTCGCCGACAAATGGTCCCTTGCCGACCTGAACCGCACCGTGCGCGCCCGCCTCGACGGCGAGATCGGCAAGGACGACGCAAAATGGAAATTCGTGTACGGAACGCTGGGGCCGCTCTGGTATCGAGGCTACTTCCCCGATATGCCCAAGCTCGTCCAGGCGACACCGGCGGAAGTCGAGCGAGTCCGCAAATTCCATGGCGTGGATCGCATCGTGGTCGGCCACACCATCGTGCCGCACGTGGTCTCTCTCTACGCCGGCAAGGTGATCGCCGTGGACGTGAACATGGAGCGCGATGCGCTGGGGGATGCCGTCGGCGAAGGTCTGCTGATGGCGCGTGGCCGCTTGTTTCGGGCCGATCTGGAAGGGCAGCGCGAGTCACTCGCTGTCACGGCACCCGCCCGCGCGTCCCGGTAGCGACAAACCTGGGTCGATTCGGCGAGCGAATTCACCAATAACTTTGATCGCGACCCCGCAGATTTTGTCCACACCACCAACCCCGGCATAATGCTCCGGCCGACCTCTACTTCCAGCCTGCAAACCATGACCCCCACCAAACCCCGCTACGATTTCCTCGACGGCATTCGCGGCCTCGCCGCCATCGCGGTGATGCTGTTTCATTTCGAAGTCTTCGATTTAGTGCACGTCATGGAAGACACCATGCGCCTGATGGCCGGCCCCAAGCCTGCCCCGGCGCCGTGGCATTGGCTGGGCGGCGGCTGGATTGCGGTGGATTTGTTTTTTGTCTTGTCCGGATTCGTGATCGCGCACAGTTACAGCGGCAAGATCATCGAGGGCATGAGCTTTCGCGCCTTTGCCAAGGCGCGCCTGCTGCGGCTGGCGCCGGTGTACTGCCTGGGCCTGCTGTTCGGTCTGATTGCGGCGATTCTCACCCTGAATTTCGGGCCGGAGAGCCTGGTGAAACCGTTTCACGTCTTTACGGCTGTCGTGTTCGGACTGTTCGTGCTGCCCTACGTCAACCGCTATTCCTGGCCGATGGGATTTGTCACGCTGGAAAGGCCGGTGTTCCCGCTCAACAACCCGTCGTGGTCGATGTTCTTCGAACTGTTCGTCAACCTCGTTTTCTTCGTCTACCTGCACAAGCTCAAGCGCCTGCCGGGCAAGTGGCTGGTGGCCGTCTTCATGCTCTTGTTCGCGCTCGCGACATGGTGGTATACCACCGGCAATGTCGGCTGGAGCGCGGAAAGTTTCCTGTACGGATTTCCGCGCGTGATGGCGGGCTTTTTCCTCGGTGCGCTGATCTACGCCTTGCACCCGCGCGACAAGACCTGTCCCTGGTACATCCCGTTCGCACTGGTGTTGGGTGTGTTCGCCGTGGCCGGCATCGATCACTGGCTCGCGCACCTGCTGGGCTCGATGGTGCTGGCCCCTTTGGCGATCCTGACCGGCGCCATGGTCAAGGTCGAGGGCAGCGCCAAGGGACTCTGCGCGCAGCTGGGCGAAATTTCCTATCCGCTTTATCTATTGCACCTGCCGCTCTACCAGATCGCATTCCTGCTGATCGATTTTCGCGGCGTCGAACGCATGGTGCCGGGTATCATCGTCGGTATCGCGGCCTTGCTGCTGGCCGCACTTGCCGGCGTGGTCGACAAACGGTTTCGCGCCGGCCTGGCAAAGTCACGTGTGCAAGCTACCGGCGAATAAACAACCTACCGATGGGAGAATCAGCATGGAGATCAATCTGCATTTGCGCCGCGCCCTGACGATTGCCGTTGCCGGTGCGGCTGTGTTCCTGGCGGCGGCTGCCGGCGCGGCCGAAATCGTGTTCTACGAATACGCCGATTTCGCCGGACGCTCGCTCACGCTGCGCGGGCAGGCGCGCAATTTCTCCGACCTCGCTTTCAACGATCGCGCCTCCAGCCTGGTGGTGCAATCGGGCACCTGGGAAGTGTGCACCGACGCCGATTTCAAGGGTGCTTGCGTGAAGCTCGAGCGCGGCGAATACGCGCAACTCGACGCGCGCCTCGACAGCCGCATTTCCTCGGCGCGCGAAATCGGTTCCTATCGCGATGTCGAAGGCGCCTACCGCGATCACCGGCGCGGTGCATTGGAATTATTTGCAGGCGAGGACTTTCGCGGCGCCAGCGTGGTGGTCGACCGCGACGCCGGCAATTTTGCCGAACTGGGATTCAACGACCGCGCTCGCTCGCTGATCGTGCGCGACGGCCATTGGGAACTGTGCGGGGACGCCTGGTACCGCGGCGCCTGCCGGATTTTCGGGCCGGGCCGCTACGCCGACCTGGGGCCGGGGTGGGCCAGGCAGATTTCGTCCGCGCGCCGTACCGGCACCGATCGCGATGCGCCGTATGTGATCGGCGGCGGCGGACCGCGCGTGCCGCAGGACCAGGCTTTGCGCGTGGTCTTCTACGACCAGGAAGGCTTCGTCGGCCGCAGCTTCGCCATTACCCGCAACACGGTCGACTTTGCCGCTACCGGTTTCAACGACCAGGCGCTCTCGGTGCTGGTCGAAGGCGGCGCCTGGGAAGTATGCACCGATGCTTTCTTCCAGGGCCGCTGTCAGGTATTGCCGGCGGGACCGTATCGCCGACTGGAACCGGCATTGCAGCGCTCGATTTCCTCGGCGCGCTTTGCCCTGCCGATCAACGGTCCGCCACAGGCCACCGGCCGGCGCGAAACGGCGGAGATCGAACTCTTCGAACACGACGATTTCGGCGGCCGCAAGTTTGCCGCGCGCGGTGCGGTGGAAGACCTCAACAACCAGAATTTCAACGACATTACCTCTTCGCTGGTGGTGTACGCCGGGCAGTGGGAACTGTGCGAGCACGCCCGCTTTGCCGGCCGCTGCCTGGTGTTCGGGCCGGGGCGCTATCCCAATCTGCGTGGCTTCAACGACCAGATTTCTTCGTTGCGGCGGTTGGATCGCTAAGCATCGGCTATTCGAAAACGTCGCCCCAACGAAGGCTGGGGCCCAGTCCAGTCCAAGAACTCGAACATGGGATGGACTGGATTCCGGCCTGCGCCGGAATGACGGGCTTTTAGCCAGCCTCCGGCTGCGCCAGCCACTCCACCAACGCCGCATCCGCTTCGCGATAGCGCAGCTGGATTTGCTCGAAAATGCCGTCGAGCATTTCCTGGTTGGGTGCATCGCCCGATGAGGTGATGGCGCGCGAGGACAGTTCCAGGTCCTTGCACAGCGAGGCCACGCGCGGAAAGCCCATGCTGGCCGAGGCGCCGCGCAGGCTGTGCGCGGTCTCGGCGAGCTTCAGCCAGTCGCCGCTGGCGAGACACTCGTGCATGATTTCCATGCGCTCCGCGGCCTTGGTCTGAAACAGGCGAATGAGACTGCCCACCGAGCCGTCCTCGGCTTCGGCACCCGGGTCGGAGTCGTCGGGCAGGTAACGCAGGTCTTCGAGCTGCTCGGTGTCCAGCACCGGGATGGCGTCGATATTGGCGCGCGCCGGCACTGCGGCGCCGGGCGCGCGCACCGGCTCGAGTGCCGCCGCCTTGGCGGGCTGCGTGCCAACCAGGTCGCTGCCCATCGGCACCATCCGTTCCAGCAGGGCGATCAGGTCGGGCGAGCGAATCGGCTTGGAAATGTAGTCGTCCATACCGGCGCTGAGATACTGCTCGCGGTCGCCCGCCAGCGCGTGCGCGGTCATGGCGGCGATCGGCGGGCTGTTGCCGCCCAGCTTCTGGCGGATTTCCGCCATCGCACCGAGGCCGTCGAGCTCGGGCATGTGGATGTCCATCAGGATCGCATCGAAGCGGCGGCCGGTGGCGGCCTCGACGGCGGCGCGGCCGTCGTTGACCAGGTAGGACTGGTGGCCCAGGTTATTGAGCATGCCGTGGATCACGCGCTGATTGATCTCATTGTCCTCGGCCACCAGCAGCGTGAGCGATCGTCCGCCGGATTTCTCGCGGCGCGAACGCTGCCGCGCGCTGGTCTGGTCCTGCGCACGCCGGGTGGCGGCCCGTGCATCGTGCGAGGGGTCGTGGAAGTCGGGGTCGTAGAAAGGCTCCGGCGTGTAGGGCCGGGTGGCGACGTCGCGGCTGGTCTGGTGCAGGGCCGCGCGCATCAACACGTCGAACATCTTGATGTGTCCGGCCGGCCGCACCACGAACATGTCGTGCCGCAGGATCGGCAGGATTTGCCGCTGCGCCAGTTCCGCGCGGCCCAGCGAAGAGGCGAGGATGCAGACGATGCGCGCTTCCTTGCGCTGGTCGCGGCCCGCGTCGTCTTCGCTCAGGGCGCTGTGCAAGCTTTGCGTGTCGGCGTCGTCGATCACGGTGTCGGTGACGAGGATATCGAACGGCGGACCGGCGCGAAGTGCCGCACCGCCCTGTGCCGGCGGGCAGCTCACCGCTTCCAGTCCCCAGCGCCGGTAGCGCCGTTCCAGAATCGGCCGGCGGGTGTCGGAGCGGTCGACGATCAGCACGCGCTTGCCGAGCAGATCGAACACGTCGCGCTGCATGTACGGCCGCAGCGGTCCACGCGCCACCTGCGTTGCAATGGAGAACTTGAAAGTAGCGCCTTCGCCCTCGACGCTTTCGACGTGGATGGCGCCGCCCATTTGCATGATCAGGCGTTTCACGATCGCCAAGCCCAGCCCGGTGCCGCCGTACTTGCGGGTGGTGGAGGCGTCGACCTGCGTGAACGGCTGGAACAACTGGCCGATGCGCGAGGCCGGAATGCCGATGCCGGTATCCTGCACGCGGCCGGTGAGCACAAAGCGACCCTCGATCGGATTGGATGCGGACAGCGCCAGTTTGACTTCGCCTTGCGCGGTAAATTTGATCGCGTTGGACAGCAGGTTCAGGAGGATCTGCCGCAAGCGCGTCGCGTCGCCCATCAGATAGAACGGCACCGTTTCATCGACGTCCAGGATCAAGGCCAGGTGCTTTTCGCGTGCCTTTTCGGCGACCAGCTCGAAGGCTTCCTCGGCCAGCGGGATCAACTCGACCGGCACCGCTTCCAGCGTCATGCGGCCCGACTCGATCTTGGAAAAATCGAGCACGTCGTCGATCAGGCGCAAGAGCGTGTCGCCGGAGGCGCGGATCAGGCGGATGTAATCGCGCTGTTCGTCGTTGAGCTGCGTTTCGGACAATAGTCCGGTCATGCCCAATACGCCGTTCAAAGGCGTGCGGATCTCGTGGCTCATGGTGGCGAGGAAGGATTCCTTGGAGCGCGCTGCCTCGGCGACCCGCTCGGAGGCTTCGATCAGCTTGGCTTCGGCCGCCTTGCGGTCGCTCACGTCGACGATGGAGCCGAC
>CAZCKI010000185.1:0-6584 GCA_964498815.1 uncultured Burkholderiales bacterium | reverse complement strand
TCGTCAAGGAATTCGGGGAATAGGACATGGGTTACTCCTTGTAAGGAAATGGCCGGCCAAACGACCGGGTACGACAAAATCCAAAAGGGAAAAGTGCTCGTAAACAGGCTATCCTTCGCAGCGATCCAATGTACACGAAATGATGCCAAAAGTGATGGACAAACCCGCTTACAAAATCATCGACCGGTTGCGGCCGGATCGGGCCGCCGAGTTGGAGAAATTGCGCCGCGGCCTGCTCGCGTCGCCGGCCCATATCGAACCCAAATATTTTTACGACGAACTGGGTTGTGCGCTCTACGCAGCCATTTGCCAATTGGATGAGTACTATCCGACCCGCACCGAGCGGGCGATCTTCCAGATGCATCGCGGTGAAATTGCCGCTGCCATCGGTACCGGCGGAACCTTTGTCGATCTCGGGGCCGGCGACTGTTGCAAAGCGGAATCCTGGCTGCCGTTTCTGCAGCCCGAGCACTATTTGGCGGTGGACATTGCCGGCCCTTCGCTCGATACGGCGCTCAACAAGTTGTCCGCGGACTTTCCGGAAATCGAGATGGTCGGTCTGGTGACCGATTTTTCGGAACACCTCGACTTGCCGACGGAATTGTTGCACGGCAGAGTCACGCTTTTTTACCCTGGATCGAGCATCGGCAATTTTTCGCCGCAAGCGGCGGGCCGGTTTCTGAAAGAAATGCGCGGCCATGCCACGGGGGGGCTGCTGATCGGCGTCGACGCCAAGAAGGATCCGCGCGCCCTGGATGCTGCCTACGCCGATGCCTTGGGTGTTACCGCCGCCTTCAACTTGAATGCGCTGCGCCACATCAACCGTCAAATCGGTAGCGATTTCATTGAATCGCGCTGGCGTCACGTCGGCGCCTACAATCAGGAACTGGGCAGAGTCGAAATGCACCTGGAAGCGCTGGAGGACCAGGAGGTCCGGATTGGCGAGACGCTGCGCTGCTTTGCCGCAGGCGAGCGAATTCACTCGGAAAATTCATATAAGTATGAGCATGTCGAATTCGAGGCCATGCTGCGGTCGGCCGGTTTTCGCGATATTCAATGCTGGAGCAACGAGGCAAAAGCCTTCTGGGTGTTTTTTGCGAGCTAGCGCGATTCACCCAATACACCAGTGAAGAGGTAGCGGCTGCCTGGAATGGTCGCCTTCACCTGGTGTTGTGGACAAAATTCCGCGAGCAAGGTCCACGGCCGGTCGAAGCCCTCGAAGTTGGTGATGGTGACGCGATGGGTATGGCGCAGGTACCAGTTACCCGGAAAAAACCATTTGGGAAAGAGCTTGGTGCCGGCGGCGACGATGCGCGTGCCGGGGCGGCACTGGGCGAACAATTTGTCGAGCGAATCGCGCGAACGGATCAAGTCGTGCGTGTAGCTGAACAGCACGGCATCGGGTACCGCCGGCAGCCGCGCGGTTTCTCCGGCTGCGTGCTGCAATTCCACCTGCGCGAGTCCCCGGTCCGCGATCCGCTGCCGCGCAATCGCCAGCATCTCCGGCGACGGCTCAAACCCCTGCACCTTGCCGCGCTTGCCGACCCGTTGCGCCAGCGCGGGCAGGCACCAGCCGGTGCCGCAGCCGGCATCGAGCACGGTTTCACCCGGCTGCAAATTCAATGCATCGATGGCGAGCGAGCGAATGCCGGAGATAAAGCGGGTTTCGGCGTCGTATTGCGGGGCCAGGTCGGCGTAGAGTTCGACCGCGCGATCGACCTGCGCGCTCATGCGTCCCTGGCCAGGCGAAAACCACTGAATTGCCAGCGCGCGTCCGGCGGGAAGAAGTTGCGGTAGCTGGCGCGAATGTGCTGCATGGGCGTAGCGCACGAGCCACCACGCAGGACGAATTGATTGCACATGAATTTACCGTTGTATTCGCCGACCGCGCCGGGAGCCGGCCGGTAGCCCGGATAGGGCAGGTAGGCACTGGCGGTCCATTCCCAGACATCGCCGAACATTTGCGAAGGCTGATTGGCGTCCGGCTCTTCGCGCAACGCCAGCGGATGCAAGGCGGCGCTTTCCAGAAAATTGCCGCGAATCTCGAGACGCGAAGCCGCGTGTTCCCATTCGGCCTCGGTCGGCAGCCGCGCGCCTGCCCAGCGGGCGTAGGCGTCGGCTTCAAAATAATTAACGTGACACATCGGCGTGTGCGGATCGATCTCGACCCGGCCGTGCAGGGTGAAGGTCTGCCATTGGTCGCCTTCCCGCTGCCAATACAGGGGAGCCTCGATGCGATTTGCCAACACCCAGTCCCAGCCCATCGACAGCCACAATTCCGGGCGACGGTAGCCGCCATCGGCGATGAAGGCTGCAAACTCGCCGTGGGTCACCGGATGGGAGGCGAGTTCAAAGCGCTCCGCATAGAATTGATGGCGGGGGCTTTCATTGTCGAAGCAGAAACCGGCGCCCTCGTGGCCGATTTCGATCAGGCCGCCCGGGTACGCCAGCCATTTCAGGGCGCGCGCCTCGATCGACGTCAGCGGCCATTGCTTTTGGTAGACCGGTTGCAGGGGATTCTTGGACAGCAAGTGCTTGATGTCGGTGAGGATCAGTTCCTGATGCTGCTCTTCGTGGTGGCAACCCAGCCACATCAGGTCGCTGAACTGGCGGTCGCTGCTCGCCATCAAGGGAATCAGTCGGGAGATGGCGGCGGTGACGTGCTGGCGGTAGGCCAGCACGTTGGCGAAATCGGGCGTGGCGATCAAGCCGCGTTCATGGCGCGGATGCTTGTCGCCTACGCCGTTGTAGTACGAATTGAATAACACCCGAAAGGCCGCATGAAAGGGCTTGAAGTCCGGCTGGTACTGTTCCAGCAGGAAGGTCTCGAAGAACCAGCTGGTGTGGGCGAGGTGCCATTTGGTGGGACTGGCGTCCGGCATCGATTGCAGACTGCAATCTTCCGCAGACAAGGGAGCCGCGAGGCGTTCGCTTAGATTGCGCACCCGCAAGAACCGATCCCGCAGGGATTGCGCGGCCCGATCTGCAGGCAGATCGCTGCCGGCTGACTGCGGGTGAATATTTGCCATGTTGCTCCTCGCTTTCGTCGGTCGCAGAATTTACGTCTGCGTGGACTTTCCCGCTATTTTGCTTGTTGGTCGGAAGTCTTGGTGCTTCGCTTACATACCGGACATCTCTTCTGAAAACGTTGTCGGCCGGCAGGAAATTCCATATCGTGTGTCGTATTCGGTAATTTTTTTAGCGTGATCCCCGGTTTGCGCACAGACATTTTCGACAGCGATGCATCGGCATCAAACGACCGTCACGGTCGATCTTTCGCCGGTGATTTCGCCGATCACTGTTGCCGCAGCGAATCCTTCCGCGGCAAATACCGCCAATACGGCGTCGACGGCTTCCGGCGAGCAGGCGACCAGCAGCCCCCCGCTGGTCTGCGGGTCGGTGAGGAGGTTTCTTTCCACGTCGCCGAGCGGTGCAGTCAGCGTCACATCCTGGCCATATCCGGCCCAATTGCGGCCGGAGGCGCCGGTGACGTTGCCGGCACGCGCCAAATCCATGACTTGCGGGAGGATGGGGAGCGAGGCAAAGGCTATACGCGCACCGGCCTTGGAGCCGCGGCAAATCTCCAGCAAATGGCCGAGCAGGCCAAAGCCCGTCACATCGGTCAGGGCGTGGACGCCGTCCATGGTGCCCAGCTTGATCCCCGGCGTATTCAGGCGGGTCGTGTTGGCTATCATCGCGGCGTAGCCTGCGGCATCCAGCTTTTCCTTCTTGAGTGCGGCCGACAGAATGCCGACGCCGAGCGGTTTTCCCAGCACCAGCTTGTCGCCGGGTTTGGCGCCGGCATTGCGCTTGAGGTTTTTCGGGTCGACGAGGCCGATCGCAACCAGCCCGTAAATCGGCTCGACAGAGTCGATGGTGTGGCCGCCGGCAATCGGGATTCCAGCGGCCTTGCAGACCGATTCGCCGCCGTCGAGAATCGCCTTGATGGTGGTGAGCGGCAGGGTATTGACCGGCATGCCGACCAGCGCCAGCGCGAACAAGGGCGTACCCCCCATCGCATAGACATCCGAAATCGCATTGGTCGCGGCGATGCGGCCGAAATCGAACGGGTCGTCGACGATCGGCATGAAAAAATCGGTGGTGGCGACGATCGCCTGCGTTTCATTGATCTGGTACACGGCGGCATCGTCGGAGGTCTCGATGCCGACCAACAAGGCCTTGGGCAACAAAGGGTTATCCGATTTGGAAATGATTTGCTGCAATACGGCCGGAGCAATCTTGCAGCCGCAACCGCCGCCGTGGGAAAGCGAAGTGAGGCGAGGAATAGCGGTGATTTTGTCGGGAGCATTCATGTTGAGTCCTGATTGCGAATGATACGAAATGGGGCGACGTTTGGATTTAGTCGGGAGTCGGCAAGCATGTTGACAGAATTTTGAGCAAAGAGTTGCGTTCGGCCTCCGGCGAAAAATACTGCGCCCGTGCGCGACACGCGACGTTCAAGCGCGTCAGGAAGTTCGCATTTTCCACGCAGCGGCGCAGTTGTGCGAGCAAGGCAAGGTGGTCACCCACAGGAAAATAGCCGGGATAGTTCGGCCCCAGCATGCCGACGTTGCCCGACATGCGCGAAGCCAGCACCGGCGTGCCGGACTGGATGGCTTCGACGATGACGTTGGCGCCGCCTTCCATCACAGACGGATGAATCAACAGGTGCGCGCGCTTGATCGCCGCGCGGGTCAACCCATGCGGCAGGGCGCCCGCCCAGTGGTAGTGCGGGTTACTGTCCGAGAGTAAACGTGCGCGCGCGGCAAGGCTTTCGTCCAGGCCGGCGCCGATATGCAAGACATGTATCGGCAGGCCGACGTCCATCGCGCCGACCAGGTCGAAAATCGTTTGCGGGCTTTTTTCCGGGCGCAGGTGACCGACCACGACGGCATTCAGCCGGTCTTCGGGCTTGCTTGCCGGTTGCAGGGCACGTGCCGACTGATAGACGACGTGGGTCTTGTGGCGTGTTTCGCGAGGCAGGTATTGCACGGCATCGTCTTGCAATACGACTACTGCCGTGGCCATGCGCAATACGTCCTGCGCGTCCTGGCTCGTCTCCAGGTCGTGGTACAAGTCGGTGCCGGTCATCACCAATATCAACGGCCGGTCAGGATGGGCGGCGTGAAAGCGGCGCGCGGCAGGAGCGCTGCGCCGGGCGTGCAAAGCGATCATCGCCGCTGCATTTTCAATAACGGGCGCGGGCCAATCTGACTGTACAATCGCTTGAAAATTCTGCGCCAACATCGTCTGCCAGCGATGCGCGGTGCGCCAATTGCCGTTGTTGGCGTCGGCAAGAAAAGGCGTGATGATGGCGATGGTTTGCGAGCGGGAGGGCATCGACTTGGACATGGCAGTAACAAAAGTGCCGGTTTGCGCCGACGAGTTGGCGCGGGCGTTGCGCGCACAAAGGCAGTATACGCTTGCCCTGTACGCGGACCTGCCGGAACCGCTCTGGACCCCGGCACAGGTTCCCTGCCTGCAGCGAATCAACCCGCCGCTCTGGGAATTGGCGCATATCGCCTGGTTCGCCGAATATTTCGCATTACGCAATCCCCGCTATCTGACCGACGGCGCATGGCCCGATTCGCGTTTGTCGGGCGCGGATCAGCTGTTCGATTCGCGCTTCGTCGCGCATGCCAGTCGCTGGCAACTTTCATATCCAAGCCGCAGTCAATGCCTGCAATACATGCAGCAGGTTCTCGACGATCTGATTGCTGCCTTGAAGGCGCCGCAGCCACCGTCTCTGTACGAATTTCAACTCGCCTTGCTGCACGAGGACATGCATGCGGAAGCCCTGGCGATGACCTTGCGTACGCTGGGCTTGCCATTTCCTGCCGCGGTTCCGGTTCGTCGGAATTTGACCGGTAACACCGCAGACATCCGCTTCCAAGGTGGCGATTTTCAGCTGGGCGGTGGAACGGGTCGCCCTTTTCGGTTCGATAACGAAAAGCCATCCCATCCGGTCGTCGTGGAAAGTTTTGCTATCGCGAGCGATCCGGTGTCGGCAGCCGATTTTGCTCGCTTTTGCGGGAGCGCCTCGTATCGCAATCGCCAGTACTGGTCGGATGCGGGATGGCAATGGTTACAAGAGGCGGGGCAGACGGGTGAACAAGAGTGTTCGGCGAATCAGCCTGCCATGCACTGCAATTACTACCAGGCGGAAGCCTACTGCCGATCGGTGGGCCGGCGGCTGCCGACCGAGGCGGAATGGGAGTTCGCAGCCACCCGCTCCGCCGAGTTCGCCACGTCCACCGGCATGGTCTGGGAATGGACCGCCAGCGCATTTGCGCCGTTTCCCGGCTTCCGGCCCGATGTCTATCGCGATTACTCCGAGCCCTGGTTTCATACCCACCAGGTATTGCGCGGAGGTTCGTTTGTGACTCATCCGCGCCTCAGGTATCCGCAATACCGGAATTTCTACACACCGGAGCGAAGCGATATGTTTTGCGGCTTCCGCACCTGCGCTGTCGATTGAATCTCGAATGCAGGAGACTTCGCGACAGGCAGGTGAACTGGGATAAAATTGAGGTGGCGGGTCTCCCCGCATTCAACCTTTGTGAATCTGGTCAGGTCGGGAACGA
>CAZCKI010000184.1:0-6646 GCA_964498815.1 uncultured Burkholderiales bacterium | reverse complement strand
TGGTGAAGGCGATGCAAATGCACCACGACCAGGTGCTGCACATCCCGCTGCATTTGCAGGTGATTCCGTGGGCCGCACGCAAGGGCGTGGAAGTGGTGCACCAGCCCAACAACCGCTTGCAGGTGTTTTGGGTGACGATGAAATAGACGAAATCAGCAACTGAATTTCGCGCCGCCGCCTGTGCGGCAACCGGACACGGAGGTCACGCCCGATAAAACTGCAGGCAAACTCCCGAGGGCACAATCATGTGGAATTCGCGGCGGCCCCAGGGCTTCATTTCCAGCGGGCCGATGCGTGCGGGAATCTGGTGGTACTCCGCGAATAGCGCGTCCAGATCGTCCACGCCGATGCTGAAGCTCGCATTGACGAGGCACATCGGCTCGCTGTTGACGACCAGGTTCAGCGTCACCGCACCGCGTTGCAGGCCGGCCATGGTGTCGGATTGCCAGGTGACGGCAAATCCTAGCTGGTCGCGATAGAACGCCAGCGCTTCCGCGAGCGAGGCCGGTCCGGTGGGCACTAGCGGTGTCGAGGTGATAAAGGTTGCTTTGCCGGTCATTGCGACTCGCCTCTATCCGCCGGCGACGGCCGGTCCCCGTGCACGTTGCCGTTCGAATTCCGCCAGCGCCGCACGGATATTGGCGCCGACATAGATCACCGGATTGGCGTGATCGTTTTCGGTCGCCGTTTCGCGCGCCTCGATGGCGGGCCTGGCGAGATCAAAGGCGTCGATGAACGAAGGCGTCTTGCCGAGCGCATCGCGAAAATACGCCTGGCCAAAATAGGTGAATTCGGCTTCGTTGCTGCAACCGAACGAGGTCTTGTCGGCGGCGGATGCCGTCATGATGAGCGTATCCGGGGATTTCAACGGTTCCACAAATCCTCCCGAGTAGCAGGCGGAAACGACGATAACGCGGCGCTTGATACCGGACTCGTCGAGCAGCTTCCGCAATTGCGCGGGACCGAGATCGTTGAATTGCATGAGGCCGAAGCTCAACGAGAACTTGTGGTCGCTGGAACCGTGCGAGGTGAGGTACAGGAACAAGATGTCGCGCTCGCGGTCCATCACGTCGCCGACGCGATTCAAGGCGAGGCGCAGGCTGCTGCCGCTCGCGATCGGCGTTTCGGTGACGGATTTCGCGTTGTTGATCAGCAGCACGGAGTGCTCGCTGGTGCCGTAGCGTTCGCGGAACAGCCGGCTCACGTAGCGCACTTCCTTCATGAACACGTCCTGCTCGGCGTACCCCGCCACGCCGACGAAGAACATCGTGATGTCGCCTTCGCGGCCCGGTCGCACGGCGGCGAGGTCGCGCGCCAGCAATTGCGGCTGGCGATAGAAGACCTCTTCGCTGTTGAGCATCCGCCATTGCCTGCGGCCCTCGTCTGCCGCACTCGCGTCGTAGGCCGGCGCCCAGAGACTGGCGTCGCGATACACCCCCGCCAGCGGGATGCCGATAAAGGCGGCTGCCAGCAATGCGGCGGCCCAGCGCGGCCCGCGCACCATGTCCAGCAAGCGAATAGCCGCCACGCACGCCGACGCCGCGAGCCACACCGCGAACAGGTAGAAGCCGAAATACGCACCGTATCCCCACAACTTCCCGATGTGCACGGCGCGCGTTTGCAATTGCACCAGTTCGCAGACGATGGTGATCGTCACCGCCATCGCTGTGAACACCACGGCGAGCAGCAGCGTCCGCTCCGACCGGCCGGCCGCCCTCGCGATGGTCCAGGCGCCGAACAACAGCACCGGCACGATGAACAAAATGCCCGGAAGACCATTGGTGGTGAACTGGCCGACAAGGCCGGTATTCCAGAAATCAAACAAGGACTCGGCGAGGACGTACAGGGCGGTCAGCACAACCCATTGCGACCAGGTCGGGCGAATCTCATTTTCATCGATGCGCAGGAACAACGCGCCGCGCAACCCGACTATCAGGTTGGCAAATATGGCAGGCCTCTCGTTATCGGTCGCCACGACCGGCAACTCGATCGCCGGATCGGGTTCGGCCGCAGTCTGTTCCGACGCCTGCGGCATGGCTGTGTCTTGCGCAGCTCTGGAATCGGCCTGTCCCGTGAAAATTTCCCGGAAGGGTGAACACCAGGACAGCGCCAGGACCATACCCCACAACGTGTTCGCAATCATGTCGAAAGCGCTCGCCCATCCCGAGCTGACGGCGACACCCGTCGAGATATTGGCGACGGCAGTCAGCGCCGTCACGATGAGCGCGAGCGGGCGCGCCCAGCGCCTGAATCGATACAGTCCATAGACGGAAGACACCAGCAGGCCCGCAAAAATGGCGCCGAAAACTCCCGAAGAGACCAGAAATGTGGTCGATGCGTCTTTGAAGGAATCTCCCTGCGCCTCGCGAACGGCAGTCGGGACGGCGCCGGGGAATACCAGATCGATCAACGACGCCACCAGGCCAAGCACGAGCGAAGCGATCAGCAGGCGACGGAAACGGCTTTGCGCGAGGTCCATTGCAGAAGGGTTTGGCACGACGCTATGGCCCCGCTCGTTTGTGTCGCGCCGATTTCAGCGCATTGAAGGTGATCTGCACCACCGGCGAATCGGGCTCGTTGGTGAGAATGGTGAAGCCGAGCATCAATTCATCCAGGGGCAACGCGCCTTGCGTGAGGTATTTGAATTCGTCCGGCTTTGGTTGCTTGTCGGTCGCCACGAAATAGAATCCCTTGCCGGCGCTGCCGGGAATCTCGCGCACGGTAATTTTTTCTTCGACCGACTGCGCGCCGGCCTTGGCGGCGCCACCCGCGATTACGCTGCGAACCTTGTCCGGCGCATTGAATTTGGCATCGCCTTGCGGTGACCAGAGCGGTGTCAGCAGCACTTCAAAGCGCTGACCGCCCGTACCGGAGAATTGCACGGTCGGCGGCAACCCGCCGGGCCGCTGCGTAGGTGTCGTCTTCCAGCCGGCGGGAACCGTCAGCAACAGCATGCCGTGGCCGGGAACCGAGATCGACATTTCTTCGGCTGCCGCGCCACCGGCAGCGAGACAAGCCATGCTCATCAACAGCAGTGGCAGCCAGGCAGACAAGGTCCGTGCAATCGTCATCGTGATCTCCTCAACGCCAATTTCCGCTCCGTTCAGGCGGCCGGGATTCCGGTAAAGCAAACCAACTAGCTGATTTTATTTTGAAAAATGAAGATACGCGGTCTTCTCAAAAAAATTTAATCCTATTCCTTGACTTCCATTTGAGGCCTTGATCACGGCGGGCCGGCATTCTGCGAGCGACGGCCGGCTTCGACGCTACTGCAACCGACGCGCATCGCCTTAATCACCCGCTTGCGCCTCATCCTGCGCACGCATCAGTTTGTGGTATTGAAACGTGCCTTCGATGCCCCGCGCCAGGAAATAGAGGAATATCACGCCCATCAGGCCGCCGCTGATCACGCCGGATTCGACGTAGAGGACGATTCTTCCGATAATAAAATAGGCGGTCAGAAGGATGGCGCAGGTGCGGCTCTTGCGGTAGATGCCGTAGGCGAGCCCGTAGGCCAGCACGGCATCGACCAGCTCGGCGGCGGAGAACTGCATGACCTGGACGCCGACAATCGACAGCAGGGAAAATACCAGGGTGAAGGTGCCGGAAATGACGCCGACAATCCACGCGTTCTTGATTTTTTTCAGCACCTCCGGCGGGACCGCAACTTCGGCCGGCGGCAACACCAGATCGGCCTGGGTGGGGCTGTAGGGGTTATCGGACATGGGGCTCCCTGTTGTTTTGACTGTCGAGAAAATCGCGCTTTGCAATAGAGCGGGTGCGACCGTCGACTCGCGTTTCGCAAAGTTATTATAGTGGACCCCATTTGAGCCGGGAGGGAACAACATGGCATTCTTGATCAAAGCCGAAATCAGCGATATCAGCGCAAAGACATTCGACTTTGCCGCGCAAAAGACCATGTACGGCGGCAAAAATATTTCCGTGGGCGACACCGTGTTTGTATTCGCGAGCGAGAACGAAGGCGGGCAAGGCTTGATCGCGCGTGGCGTAGTTACCCGGGTCGAGCCGACACCGAAACCGCGCGGCATCGATCGCTTTACGCCGCGCGTG
The DNA here is from genome assembly GCA_964498815.1 of uncultured Burkholderiales bacterium. Classification (GTDB taxonomy): domain Bacteria; phylum Pseudomonadota; class Gammaproteobacteria; order Burkholderiales; family Usitatibacteraceae; genus UKL13-2. The sequence goes on along the minus strand of CAZCKI010000184.1, from coordinate 2,575 downwards.
AGCGTTGCCATTCGGCGCACCGCCGTCGCCAAGCGGGCGCTGGGCCGCCGCCACCTCAAACCGTTCAACGACTGGGGCGACGGCCGGGCTGAGACCGAGCTCAATTTCAAATTCTATCGGCAGGCGACCAACAAGATCGGCAGCATCTCGGCAGTAGCGGCGACGTTTCTCGAAGGGTTTTTCTAGTCAGGTGGTAGCGTTTCCTGGCTCGTGCTGTCCACGCACTTCGTAGCGAAGCGCCACCATGCCACTTTTATAGCCTTTGACCTCCGCCAGGTGGAGGGCAACATCCTGGTCGAGCTTGTCGAAGAATGAAATTCCCTCGCCAATCAGGATCGGCAGGATCGAGTAACGAACCTCGTCCGCCAGCCCGAGACGAAGGCATGCTCCGGAAACTGCACCGCCCCCGACAAACCAGATGGACCGGAAAACGGGCCGCAGGCGATCGTTCACGAACTGCGCGAGATCGCCCGAATGGAATTCGACGCTATCCCGGGTTCTCGATAACGTGCGACTAGTGAGGACGAAGACGGGCTTGTCACCGTACGCCCAGCCGAATCCCTTGGTTTCGAAATTCAGCGCAGTCTCGTAAGTTCGCGACCCCATCACGTAGCAATCGATAGTCTTGAGGAAGGCCTCGACGAATTCCGGGTCCATGCTGTCCCCGTCCGCGAATTCGTCCGAGGTTTCCATCCAGTCGACGCGCCCGTCCTTGCGGGCGATGAATCCGTCGAGGCTCGCCGCCATGTGAATCGTTACGCGAGAATCCATGCTAGCCATCATCTGTTCCTGTCGCAGAGTTTCATCGATCGCAAGTTGACCGGCGCCGAGATGGTCGGAAGCCGGTGTCGGCACGCGCAAAGAGTATCAGTCCTGTCCATTTTCCGTCAGCCAGCTTGTCGAATCTTGTCGTGGCCGGGCCAGCACCCAATACAACATGGTCGTCACCAGCGCCGGGACCAGGAAGAACAAGCTGTCCCAATCCAGCCCGTGGCTGAATAAATAGTCCGCAAAGGTGCCGACGGGCGGTCCCGAATCCGGGCCGCTGGATGTGTACGACACCCAAAGGTAAGCCAGGAACACCACCAACCCGGCACACAGGCCGACCAGCGCCGTCAGCCAGGCCTTCAGCGCGACGAATCGCGAAGCGACCAGCAGCCCCGGCAGCAGCAGAAAAATCACTGCGCCATACGAAACGATGCAGCCCGCCAGCAGGAACAACACGTAAAAAATCAGGTGGTCGCCGATCGACTGCGGCACCCTCGCCGGTTGCGACAATGCGAAGAACAGCGTGACGCACGCCAGCGGCACCGGCAGCGGTGCGATCAGCAAGGCTTTCCATGAAAAAGGCATGTTCCGCTTCATCGCATTGTCCTCCCGCGCTTGGCCATCGGCTTGGACATCAGCCTAGCGACAAATTGTGGCAATGCGCGCTGAAGGCTGCGCCGATTGTGGCGAAACCGGGCATGCCCGGACAATCTACAACCGGATTACGGCTTTGCGTCCGCCCTCAATCCGCCGGCGGGATCGTCCGGCCCAGCGGTCGCCCCTGGCCCCAGCGGTTGATGCCGGGTTCGGTGGGATGCGGGGCGGGACAGGACTCGTGCGGAAAGCTCGCCTTGCGCGCGGCCCCGCAGCCGCACAGGGTGCAAATGCCTTGCGGTGCATGGGCCTTGCCCACCAAGCCCGGGGCGGGCTGCGCCGGCGGCGCGCTCAGGTGCTCGCACGAAAGGCAGGCGCTGTAGCGTTGTTCCAGCGTGGCCGCATCGACCCGGCGAAAGCCGCCGCCTGCCCATCGCAACAGGGAGCCCACCGCCTTGACGGCGCGGCCCGGCAGCGACGGGCCTGCCAGCATCGCCCGGCTGCCGCCGCAAACGCACCAGCAGGTACCGCTGTTCAATCGGAACAATATCTTATTGCCGGGGCGGTAGTCGAGATCGTGGCAATCCGCGTTGATCGCGGCGGCATGGGGCACGCAATACGCATCGCCGCAGTAAGCAATCGCCTTGCCGGTTGCGCCTGCCGTGCTGCCTGGTTCCATCGGTTTCTCCTCGGTGCGTGTATGTACGACTGCAGGGTTACCCCAAATGATCGATATGCTTGATCGCGGCGTTGTAGGCCCGCTCGTAGGCTTCTTCTTCGGTGGGCATGGGGGAAACGCCGTCCACCGTGACCGTGGTGTAGGTGGCGCTGTTCATGGGTCCGCTCACCACCGAGGCAAATTCCCAGGTATCGCCCTTGGGAATGATCCACACGGTGATGTTGTAGTCCTTGTAACTGTGCTTTTTGCCCACGATGCCCGCCGCGATGAATGGTTTCGCAACAAGGATACCGAAAATCGCAGGCGCCCGTAAGCGGTGATGACGGGAAAACGTGTGCTTTCCCCCGATGGGACGGCCTACCCCTGTGGCCGGGAACGGCGTTTCCCGGCGCCAAGCCCGGCAAAGGGAGCCACTTTGCAGCAAAGAAATGAAAGTCGCACTATCATGGCTGTACGTAAACTACCCGCCGCTACCCAGAGCGACAGAGATCGCCGGGCGGGTCCCGACGTGCGAGGCCGATTCCGCTGCAAGGC
>CAZCKI010000183.1:0-6706 GCA_964498815.1 uncultured Burkholderiales bacterium | reverse complement strand
CAACCTGATGCAGGTTCGGGAATTTCCCAACAAGAAAAATTGCGAATACAATGAAGAGGGTATGAGCTGCCTGGTGCCCGCCGGTCATTACCTGATGATGGGCGATAGCCGGGACAACAGCGACGACGGACGATATTGGGGCTTTGTTCCCGAAGAAAATATCGTCGGCCGGGCGGTATTGGTCTGGATGAATTTCAGTGCATTCAAACGGATCGGTACTTCGATCGAATGATCTTGACATGCAGACAGCGGGGAAGGCCATGAGTGTTCAATTGCGGAATGGACGGAATCAGCAGCGTGGTATCGGCTTTATCGGCCTCATTTTTGTCTTCGTGGTGGTGGGCGCGGTTACCTTACTGGGCCTGAAACTGGTGCCGGCCTACCTCGAATACATGTCGGTCAAGAAAGTGCTGGCGGCGATGGCGACCAGTGAAGAGGTCAAGTCCGGGACCGTTACGGAAATTCGCAAGAGCTTCGACCGTCGCGCCGGTATCGACAATATCAACGTCATCAAGCCCGACGACCTGGAGATTTCCAAGGAAGGCGGCGAAACCGTGGTGCAGGTCAACTACAAGCAAAGCATCCCCTTGTTCACCGGCTACACCCTCGTGATCGACTTTGCCGCGAGTACCGCAGACAAAAATTGACCCCATGTCGGCGCCCCATGAAGTGGAGCGCAAGCTCGGCCACAATTTCGTCGATGGTGGATTGCTGCGCCAGGCCTTGACCCATCGCAGCTTCGGCGTACCGCACAACGAGCGCCTCGAATTCCTGGGGGACAGCATTCTGAATTGCGTGGTCGCCGACGCCTTGTACGCGCGCTATCCCGATCTGCCGGAAGGGGACTTGAGCCGCCTGCGCGCCAACCTGGTCAACCAGGCCATGCTGGCCGAAATCGCCGGCGAAATCGGCGTGGCCGCCTTCTTGCGGCTCGGCGACGGAGAGATCAAAACCGGCGGCGCCAGCCGTCCGTCGATCCTGGCCGACGCGGTCGAGGCGCTGCTCGGCGCCATATTTCTCGACGCGGGATTCGACGCCGCGCGTAACGTGGTCCACAGCCTGTACGCGGCACGCTTCGATCACGCCCGCTTCGAGTCATCGGCAAAGGACGCCAAGACCTCCTTGCAGGAGTGGCTGCAGGCGCGCAGGTTCGACCTGCCGAAATACGAAGTGACGCAAATCGATGGCGAAGCGCATCGCCAGACCTTTGACGTGCGCTGCGACATCGCCGCGCTGCACATTACGACCACCGGCAAGGGCACTACCCGGCGCGCGGCCGAGCAGGCCGCCGCCGCGCAGGCGTTGGCGAAGCTGGCCGACAGCACGCCAGGCAAGTCATCGTGACTGCGGAATTCCGCTGTGGAACCGTGGCCATCGTCGGCCGGCCCAACGTCGGCAAGTCGAGCTTGCTGAACCACGTCATCGGACAAAAGGTGACGATTACCTCGAAGAAAGCGCAAACGACCCGACATCGCATCCTCGGTATTCGCACCGAACCAAACGTCCAGTTCCTGTTTCTCGACACACCCGGTTACCAGCGCGAGCACGAGAACGCACTGAACCGGGTGCTCAATCGCGCGGTAGGCCAGGCCGTCACCGACGCGGACGTGGTGGTGTTCATGGTGGAAGCGCTACGGTTCTCGGCGGCCGATGCCGCGGTGCTGTCGGCCATCGGTCCCAACAAGAAAGTGATCCTGGCGGTCAACAAGATCGATCGCTGCAAGGATCGCGCCGAGCTGCTCGCCTTCCTCACCGAAATGCAGGCCCGCCATGCCTTTGCCGCTACCGTGCCGACCAGCATCAAACAGAAGGGCACGCTGACGGAACTGAAACGGGCAGTGGCCAAGCTGTTGCCGGTCGCGCCGGCGCAATATGGTGACGATGAAGTCACCGACAAATCGGAGCGTTTCATGGCGGCGGAATTCATCCGCGAAAAGGTGTTCCGCCAGCTTGGCGACGAATTGCCGTATAGCGTCAACGTGGTTATTGAAAAATTCGAAATTGACGGCAAGCTGCGCCGGGTGCTGGCCGCGATCATCGTCGACAAGGCGAGCCAGAAGGCCATCCTGATCGGCGCCAAGGGCGAGCGGCTGAAGCGCATCGGCACCGACGCCCGCAAGGACATGGAATTGACCTTCGGCGGCAAGGTCTATCTCGAATTGTGGGTGCGCGTCAAAAAGGGCTGGGCGGACGACGACGCCATGCTGCGCCAGTTCGGCTACCAGCAGTCGGGTTGACGATGAAGGCGACCGCAGGCGACTCCAGCGCGGGCTTCGTGTTGCACACCTACCCGTATCGCGAAACCAGTTTGATTGTCGAAGCGTTTACGCGAGGCCACGGGCGTATAACCTTCGTGGCACGCGGCGCCAAGCGCCCGCGCGGCGCAATGCGCGGCAGCCTGCATCCTTTCCAGGGGCTGCATTTTTCCTGGTTCGGCAGGGCCGAGATGAAGACATTGAAGGAAGTCGAACACGAGATCATCTTTCCACAGATGGCGGGCGATGCGCTGCTATCGGCTTTCTATCTCAACGAATTGCTGATGAAGCTGACCGTTCGCGAAGACGCCCATGAGCAGTTGTTCGACGCCTATCACGATGCCTTGCAGGGACTCAGCGGCCGCGATGCATCGCCGGTTGGCGATGTGCCGCAAATCCTGCGGCGGTTCGAAATCGTGTTCCTGCGCGAAATCGGCTATGCCTTGCACCTCACCGAGGAAGCCGACAGCCATGCGCCGATCGAGCCCGGACAGCGCTATATTTACATCATGGAACGCGGCCCGATTGCCGCGCAGCAGTTGAAAAACGATCCGCGCTGGCGCGATGAACCGACCGTGCTCGGCAAGACACTGCTCGACATGGACCGCGGCGAATGGCTCGACGCGAACAGCCAGCAGCAGGCCAAGGCGCTGATGCGGCGCGTCATCAACCGTCTGCTCGGCGACAAGCCCTTGCATACTCGCCAGCTGATGCGCGAACTTCGCTAACCGACTTTGCACATGACCAAGCTCAGCGTAAATCTCAACAAGGTGGCCTTATTGCGCAATACCCGCCACCTCGGCATTCCCGACGTGACCCGCGCGGCGCGCATCGTCCTGCAAGCCGGAGCACAAGGCATCACCGTTCATCCGCGGCCGGACGGGCGTCACGTGCGTGCGGCGGACATCGACGCGCTGGTGCTGTTGTTGCGCGATTGGCCCGGCATCGAATTCAATATCGAGGGCAATCCGTTTCACGGACTGCTCGATTTCGTGCGTGCCGCGACGCCGCAGCAATGCACGCTGGTACCCGACGAAAGCGGCCAGTTCACGTCCGACCACGGCTGGAATTTTCCGCAGGACGCCGCGCGTCTGCAGCCGGTGGTGGCCGAGTTGAAGGCCATGGATGTGCGCGTCAGCCTGTTCATGGACCCGATTCCGGAGGCGATGGCAGCGGCCAAAGCGGTCGGCGCCGACCGGGTGGAACTGTATACCGAGCCGTACGCACAGGTATTCGGTACGACGGGCGAGGCGGCGGTATTGCGAACCTACCGCGACGCAGCGATGGCGGCACAGGCTTGCGGATTGGGGGTCAATGCCGGCCACGATCTCAATCTCGACAACCTGACGGCCCTGCTGCAGGCGGTACCGCAGATTGCCGAGGTGTCGATCGGCCACGCCTTGATCGCCGATGCGCTCGAATTCGGCCTCACCGACACCGTGCACCGCTACCTCGCAGCCATTGCGAAGGGACGGGTATGATTCACGGCATCGGCACCGATATTGTCAGCGTTTCGCGCATAGCGCGGGCGCTGGCCCGTTATGGCGATCGTTTTGTCAAACGTATTCTCGTCGCTGCCGAAGCCGAGGAGTGTGCCGCTGCCGCCCAACCGGCGCGCTTCCTGGCCAAACGTTTTGCCGTGAAGGAGGCGTATTCCAAGGCTTACGGCACCGGCATCGGTGCGGAGCTTTCCTGGCACGATATTGCGGTCGCCCACGACTCGCGCGGTAAACCCTGCATTGTGCCTTCCACGGCGCTGGCAGGCCGGCTGAAACGGCTGCGTCTAGCCGACGCACAGGTATCGCTGGCCGACGAAGTGGAGACGGCTATCGCTTTTGTGATCATTGAGAAAGAACCATGACTGCTGAACTGACCCTGGGACCGGTGATGGCGGATGTCGCCGGGACCACCCTGACCGACGAAGACGTGGCGCGCTTGCAAGACCCGCTGATCGGTTCGATCATCCTGTTCGCGCGCAATTTCGAATCACCAGCGCAACTGCGTGCGCTGACCGCGCAGATCAAGGCGGTACGCACGCCGCATTTATTGATCGCTGTGGACCACGAAGGCGGGCGCGTGCAGCGCTTTCACGAGGGATTCACGAAGATCCCGCCGATGCGCGAGTTGGGTACTTTGTGGGACCGGTCGCCTGAAAACGGCCTGCTTGCCGCGCGCGAGATCGGCTATGTGATCGGCGCCGAGTTGGGCGCGCACGGCGTCGATTTCAGCTTTGCACCGGTACTCGACCTCGATTGGGGCGCCAGCGGCGTGATCGGCCATCGCGCCTTCCATCGCGAGCCGGGGGCGATTGCCGAATTGGCCGGCGCCCTGATCGGCGGCCTGCACGAGGCCGGAACGGTCGCCTGCGGCAAGCATTTCCCCGGCCACGGCCACGTGCGGGCCGACTCGCATCACGAGGTTCCGCGCGACGATCGCAGCCGGGACGCGATTTACGCCGAAGACATGATCCCGTTTGCCCGCCTCGCCAAACAGCTCGATTCGATCATGCCGGCGCACGTCATCTACGAAAACGTCGACAGCCGTCCCGCAGGATTTTCGCCGGTCTGGTTGCAACAGATCCTGCGCACCGAGCTGGGCTTCGGCGGAATACTGTTTTCCGACGATCTCACCATGGAAGGTGCATCGGTGGCGGGCGACATCCTCGATCGCGCCGTCGCGGCATTTGCCGCCGGTTGCGATATCGCCCCTGTGTGCAATAACCCGCAACTGTGCGATCAACTGCTGGCCGGATTGCGATCGCGTGGATTCACGACGCCTGCGGGCCTCGGTCCGCGCCTGGAACGCCTTCGTTACCGGGGCAGGGCGGCCACCGTGTTGCAGGACGCGCGCTACCGGTCGGCGCTGGCTACGCTCGCGGATTTCGGCCTGGTTTGAATTCCGCACCGGCATTTTCCTGCGATCTGTTTTGCCGGGTGGTCGACAACTACGGCGATGCCGGTGTCTGTTGGCGGCTGGCCCGGCAACTGGCGGATGAATTTGCCGTTGCGGTTCGTCTGGTCATCGACGATGCCGCGCCATTGCAGTTGCTGGCGCCCAGCGCGACCGCTGCGCTCGACCGGGTAACGATCCACAACTGGCTGCAGGGTGCTGCCCTGCAGCCGGCGGACTGCGTGATTGAAGCGTTTGCCTGCGAATTGCCGCCGGCCTACGTGGATGCGATGGCGCGCACGCCTCGCCGGCCGGTCTGGATCAACCTCGAGTACTTGAGCGCCGAGTCCTGGGTCGCGGAACATCACTTGCTGCCTTCCCCGCATCCGCGCTTGCCGCTTTCCAAGTATTTCTTTTTCCCCGGGTTTGCCGAGAATACCGGCGGCCTGATTCGCGAAAAATGGGCGGGAAAGCGGGTGGGACCGCCCGGCCACGCGGCGGACCCGCTGAAAGTCTTCCTGTTCAGCTATCCCAACGGTGCCTTGTCCGGCCTGCTGGAAACCTGGCGCACGCTCGCGCCGCCGCTGCAGCTTACCGTCGCCGACGGTCCGGTCGGCGCGGCCGCGATGGCCTGGCGTACCACGTCCGACGCCGCAAGATCGCTGCCGATTTCGATACAGCCGTTTTGCCCACAGCGGGAATTCGATTCGCTGCTGTCCCGTCACGATGTGCTGTTCGTGCGTGGCGAAGACTCTTTCGTCCGCGCGCAGTGGGCCGCCAAACCTTTTATTTGGCATATTTATCCGCAACAAGACGGCACACATTGGCAGAAGCTGAATGCGTTCCTCGATCACTACTGTCAGGGCTTGACGCCCGATGCGGCGAGGGTGTTGCGGTCGCTTTGGACGGCGTGGAACGGCGAGGATGGCGTGGCGATGGGGCCCGTCTGGCGCGAATTTGCCGGCCACCTGCCGCAATATCGCCGGCACGCACGGGCCTGGGCGGACCAGCTCCTGAAAATGCCCGATCTCGCCACGAAGCTAGTGACTTTTTATCAAAAAACCGTTAAAATGTAAGGCTTTGCAGCGCATTCGCGCCCGCAACCCGGCCAATCCCACGCGGGGGCAGGGCAATTAACGATGATGAAAGTCTCTCCATGAAAATCGCTCAAGATCTCCGGGCCGGCAATGTCGTCATGATCGGCAAGGATCCGATGGTGGTGTTGAAGGCCGAATACAACAAATCCGGCCGCAATTCCGCCGTGGTCAAGATGAAAATGAAAAACCTGCTGTCCGGCAGCGGCACCGAATCGGTGTACAAGGCCGACGACAAGTTCGAACTCATCATGCTCGACCGCAAGGAAGCGACTTATTCCTATTTTTCCGATCCGATGTACGTCTTCATGGACGCCGAATACAACCAGTTCGAGGTCGAGGCGGAAAACATGGGCGATGCGCTCAACTATCTGGACGACGGCATGCCCTGCGAAGTCGTGTTTTACGACGGCCGTGCCATTTCCGTGCAACTGCCGAACTCGGTCGAGCGCGAAATCGAAACCGAAC
>CAZCKI010000182.1:0-6717 GCA_964498815.1 uncultured Burkholderiales bacterium | reverse complement strand
CCGCTTTTGTCATTGGTCCGGACGAGCACAATATCGAAGCGGTTTGCAGCACACCCGAGGGCTGACCTTTCTGGTGCGCTATGAAATTGAAACCCTCCCCCGGCGACGGGGGCAGGGCAGGGTGGGGGCGATAGCAGCATTGAGGATCGGCCCGCAGTAACCCCCATCCCAGCCTTCCCCCGCAAGCGGAGGAAGGAGCTAGCCGGCCAAGAACGCGCTTAACTTAGTGACATGAGTGTCTCACCCCATCTATTCTTGGGAGATTCCATGCTGACAAACCAGAGTGCAAACATGGCAACCGAAACAGAGGTACTGAGGGAAGTCTATGCCGCCATCAACCGCAACGACATTCCGGCCACTCTCCAATTCTTTGACCCCCAGATCGAGCGGATAGAGCCTGAGGGGTTTCCGTCCGCCGGCACCTATCGCGGGCATGCGGAAGTTGGGGCGCACCTGTCGGCAGGTCGCGATTCTTGGGCGGAAGGAACCTGCGAGCCGGAGCGGTTCGTTGTCGTCGGTAACAAGGTCGTTGTGTTTCTGCACGTGCGAGTGCGACTGAAAAACAATCCGGAATGGATCGAAGGGCGTTTCGCGGACGGCTTCACGTTCCGGCAAGGCAAGGTCATTCAGATGCGCACCTTCGCCGAAGGGCAGCAAGCTCTCGATTGGGCTGGGGGCAAAGAGCCCTAGTTGGCCGCAGCATCCTCCCGCGCCGCGATCCGCCCCCACGAGCGGTCGCGCAGCGACCTCGCCACAATCCATGCGGAAGCGGCCAAGGCTCCCGCCCAGAACAACGCCGTCCACTGGATTCGCCCGGTCGGCGCCCAGGCGGGCGCGGGGTCCGCAAACAGGGGCGGCACGTGCACCAGCAGCACGAAGGAGCTCATCATGACCGCTTCCAGCGTGGCGCCCAGCCGGGGGAACAGGCCGAACAGGATGGCGGCGCCGGCGGCGAGGTGGCCCGCGCCGGTGAAGTAGGCGAGCGGCAACCGCACGGGCATCCACGCCGGAATCATACCGGCGGTGAAGTCCGCATAGATAAAATGAGAGAGGCCGAACAATACGCAGGATGCGCCGAACAGGAGTCGTGCAAGGTGCATGCCGTTGCGGCCTGCGATGGTGGGGCTGCCGGGCCGCGGCAGCGGGTAATACAAAAGCCATGCGCCGCACAGCACCGCCACGGTTTCGCAAAACCCCAACCAGCGGCCGATGAAATCGGCGCCCGCCGGCACCACCTTGACGGCCTGCGGCAGCACCCAGGCCATCAGCAGGTAGATCGCCAGGCCCACTGCGCTGGGGGAGGCAGTGCGCCGGAAGAAAAGGCCGATGCCGCCTAAGAGCAGGGCGGCACCGGAGACGTAGGCAAACCCCTGCCGCCAGGGAATGTCCTTGGCCACGGGTTGCCAGATCACGGCGAAGTCGCCGTACAGGAGAGTCAGGATGCCCAGGCCGATCATGGCGAGGGCGAACAGCAACGGTTCGGGTTCCGGATCGCGCATGAGGGGGACTTTGATTGGGTCGTGCGGGGAAGGGCAGAGGAATGCCAGGATGAGGGTGATGCTAGTGCAGGCGCAGGCCCGCGAATAGGCCCAATCTCGGTGGAAAACAGGGCCCACTTGTTTGGTGACGCTTGGCTACATTCGGAGCACTCTTGGTCACAGTGATTATTTTGGCGGCATGCTAAAAATTCGTCATTCCAGCGAAGGCTGGAATCCAGTCCACTCCAATTTTCCAAATAAGGACGGACAGGGTCCCAGCCTTCGCTGGGACGACGGCTTTTTTTGTATCGAGCTGCGCAACCTGATATTCAGCCCGCAAGAATTCTGTTACAACGATTCGCAACCTCACCGCCGGAGTGCGTATGTCCCCGAAATCCCTTCGACCCTTGCGCGGCGCTGCATTCGCACTCACCTTGGTGTTGGCTTGCATGGCGTGCGTGAGTGCCGCTGCGGAAAACGAGCCCCGCTGGAAGGTGCTCAATCGCGCCGCGAAGCAAGCCATCGACGCCAAGGACTACACAAAACTGCGCGAGGTGTTGACGGAACTGAAGCAGCAGATGCCGGGAAATCCGCGCGTCCTGTACAACCTCGCGGCGGCGAACGCCAGGCTGGGCAACACGAAAGAGGCCATCGCCGGTTTACGTAACCTCGCCACCGCGGGGCTGATCTACGACTTTGCCGCCGATGCGGACTTCTCGGCATTGCGCGAATCGGCCGAGTTCGCAGCGATCGTCAGGCAAGTCGAAGAAAACCGAAAGCCGGTCAGCCACTCCAGCGCGGCCTTCGCGCTCGCCGAGCCCGACCTGATCCCGGAAGACATCGCCCGCGACGAACGGGCGCAGCGCTTTTTGGTGAGCAGCGTGACGAAATCGAAAATCATCACGGCCGACGGCCGCGAATTCGCCAAGGCCGACCTGCCGGTGTTTGCGCTGCGGGTCGACGCCAAACGCCGTATCCTGTGGGCCGCAACCGGCTGGGTGGCGCACTGCGAGGGCTGCAACAAAGCCGACGAGGGCAAGGCGGCACTGCTCGCTTTCGATCTGGATTCGGGGGCGCTCAAGCAGCGCATCGAATCTCCCGTCAAAGGCATTCTAGGCGACATGACCATCAGCCGCGCGGGCGATCTCTACGTCTCGGAAGGAATGAGTGGCGCCGTCCTGCGGCTGCGGCAGGGTGACAAGCAACTGGAGCGGCTGGACAGTCCGGGAGATTTTCCGTCGCCGCAAACGCCGGCATTGTCGGCGGACGAAAAGACCCTGTATGTGCCGGACTACGTGCGCGGCATCGCCGCCATTGCCCTCGCCACCGGCAGCGTGACCTGGCTGGTGCCTGCGGACAATGTGGTGTTGAGCGGCATAGATGGCCTATACATCTATCGCGACTCGTTCATCGCCGTGCAAAACGGCACCAACCCAGCGCGCATCGTGCGGTTTTCGCTGGACCTGAAACGACAGGAATTGCTGGAAGCCAATACGCCCGGGCTGGGCGAGCCGACGCACGGCGTGGTCGTCGGCAAGGCGTTTTACTTTATCGCCAACAGCGGTTGGGGGGAATTCGACGAAGGGGGTAAGAAGAAAGCCGGGAGTGGGCCGGTTAATTCTTCGGTTCGGAAAATGGTGCTGAGCGACGGGTTGAAATGGAAATAGCGGGGCCGGTGCCGACTATTTTTGAAAGACATCGACTCTGTCACCCTTGAATTGCGGCGCCTTGCCTTCACAACACCGCTTGCGGGAAAATCCGGCTGCGGCAATACTTCGTAACCATTGCGCGGAAAGGGAGTACGCATGTCCTATTCATCGGTTTTTCTTTCCAATCACACCGCGTATCCCGTCACCGGCAGGGTGGTATATCGATGGTGCCGCGATGACGATTACTCGGTGGCGCCCAAGTCGTACTGGCAGGGGCCGCCACGCGGCCTTTGCCTGATCACGCGGGTGACAGCGACGGTCAAGCTGCCCGGCCATAGCGTCGAGGCGGCGGCCTTTACCTCGGGCGGCACCGGTCAGGGTAATTTCTACGTGACGCCGACCGGCGTGCCGAACCAGTTCCAGGTCACCACCACGCCGATGATGGCCGAGGGCTCGGTCGATGTGGATTCGACGCCGGTGGAATCGAAGGGGTAGCAATGATTTTCAGGGAGGGACCACGGTTATCTCTTCTCTCGAAACCAATCGTGGTCGGTCCCTGGTTTCCAGGCCTGGTTCCTTTACATCAAATGTGCGTCCGGCACTGACGCAATTCGAGGAGACTCATCATGTCAAATTCACTTTGGGGCCTAGTCGCGGGTTTGGTATTCGGCGGTATCGCCGTTGCGATGATGTCGCCCATGTCCTTTCCGGACAAACGAGCGGCGCTGCTGGGAGCCTTTGCCAATCGTTTCGGCATCGGCCTCGTCATCGGTTGCGTACAACTCCCCGCGCCCGGATGGGCCCTGGGACTGGGTTTCGGCTTCCTGTTGAGCCTTCCCGATGCCATTATTACCAAAGCTTATGCTCCCATTCTCGGAGTCGGCGGCTTGGGCGGCCTGGTCATTGGCGGCCTCATACTTGGGTGGCGGTAAGAACAATTTTCAAAGGCGCCAATTGCGCAATTGCATTTTCCATTGCACCGCCGACTTCGACCCCGCACTGCGTCGACGCGCGCCAAAACAAAAAGGGCACCGAATGGTGCCCTTTTTTTCGTCTGCCGCAGCAGACGGATTTCACTCAACTGTCGCCGGTCTGAATCGCGCCGGGGTCGCGGTATGCCCAGTTCGCCGCAACCACCAGACCAGACTTAGTACGTCATGTCTTTCAGTTGCGATTCCGGCGTTTCTTTCGAATTCAGGGGTTGAACCGCGGCTGCGGGTTGTACGCTTTGCGGCACATCGGCGGCGGATTGGGCCAGCTTTGTTGCACCGGCGCTAGTGAAGAGGATCGCGCTGAAAACAGCGGCTGCGGCGGCACTAGCGGTGATTTTCTGGGTCATGTTCATTTTGAGTCTCCTGGTTTGGTTTTCTTGCGCGATTGGCCGGGGCCCGGTTCCAACTCACTGCTCCCAACGACGCACTCATGATCTGCCCAAACCGCCGCCGGTTCTGTGAACCAGACCACAGAAAACCGGGATCTTTGTGAACGATTGTGTATTCCTTGTGTATTCCGCAAAGAGAGGACCAGGGCGATTTGCCTGGCAATCAACCACCGGGGCGGGTCTTGCAATATCGCATTGCTACAATATGAGACTTGATCCCGATGCCTTGCTCGGGATACGAACGGATACTGCGTAACGATTCGTTCGCTCACGTAAACATTGCTGGACCTAAACCAGATGGTGTGACCCCGGTTGCATGTGTTCGATCGCGTCAAGCCATTTCGTCAACTTGTCTCGCTAGGCGGCAAGCCGCCTTCATGGCGTAATCGTGGTGAGTCATTCCGTCTTGATTCCCGGATGAAAAATTTCCGATGGAATCTTGTCGAAATCGCTTCCGGCACGGTGAATATTTCGATATTGTTTATTCGGAAATTTCAATGAATTCAGAGGATTACAAATCTGAGTCATTTTGAAACTTTGGAGTCCGGTTCCCTCGTCGTGAACCAGCCGTACCCGAAGCAATAGGCCATGAGGGCCAGTCCCGTTTGTTTTCGGGGGACCATCGAGCTCGGACCTTGCGTTACGATGTTGCGTGTTCCGAAAGAGAAGCCGATGCCAAAGGCGAAGCCGGAGTTTCTTGATTTCGTTCGACACGTCGTAAACGGCGATGTCGACGAAGTGTCGCGCTTCCTGGTGGCCATGCCCTCCTTGGCCACTGCCCCGTCCAACGTCGGCGCAACCCGACAGGACGCATCGACTTTCTTTTTCAAGGAGATTTCCCATTACCTGTACGCCGGCGACACCGCCCTGCACATGGCGGCCGCTGCGTTTCGCCGCCCGGTCGCGGAGTTGCTGGTCGCACACGGTGCCGATTGCCGCGCGAAGAATCGCCGCGGCGCCGAACCGCTTCACTACGCGGCCGACGCCAACCACTGGGACCCGCTAGCGCAGGCCGAAACGATTGCCTACCTAGTAGCGATCGGCGCGGACGCAAACGCCTTGGACCAATCCGGTGTAGCGCCTCTGCATAGGGCCGTGCGAACGCGTTCCACGCCTGCAGTCCGCGCACTGCTCGATGGCGGCGCCAAGGCGAGAGCGCCGAACAAATCCGGATCGACGCCGCTACACCTCGCCGTGCAGACCACCGGGCGAGGCGGGAGCGGTTCCGAACACGCGCGCGATCAGCAGGCGGCGATCATTGGCCTGCTACTGGAACGCGGCGCAAGACCCGGCGACAAGGATGGCCAGGGCAAGACGGTGCCGCAGGCGGCGACGAGCGACTGGGTTCGGGAGTTGCTCATTGGAAGGTCCGGCTGACGATCGGGCATAAGTGGGGCAGGCCCTCGTGTCGCTCGGTAAAGAACTTGGCGAACGAAATCAATACACAAAGAAATTCCAAATTATTTTACGACGTGCTGAAGATTCGTCGTCCCGGCGCAGGCCGGGAACCAGTCCATTCCAATTTGCTAAAAAGCATGGACTGGATTCCGGCCTGCGCCGGAATGACAGCACTTTTGCGCTTGGATTGGCGTAACTATGCAAACATCTACCCGTTTTGAAAAGTAGAGTCTGACTATGTGGACTGAACGCAAAGCGGTGCGAACCGTCTTATTGCTAGCCGGGTTCGCTTGCGTACTGAGTGCTTGCCAGCTCATCGCGACGCCGGGGAGGGCGGTTGACGCCGAAGCGTGGGTGCCGGATCTCGGCAACGGCTCGTATAAAAACCCGGTGATTCACGCCGATTACTCCGACCCGGACGTGATCCGCGTGGGGGACATGTACTACATGACCTCGTCGAGCTTCAATAGCGCGCCCGGGTTACCGCTGCTGGCATCGGCGGACATGGTCAACTGGGAATTGGTGGGCCATGCGCTGCCGCAGCAGGTTCCGCTCGATGTTTTCCGCACGCCTCAGCACGGCAAAGGCGTCTGGGCGCCCTGCCTGCGTTTTCACGACGGCAAATTTTGGATTTTCTATCCCGATCCCGACTTCGGCATCTATGTGATCAGCGCCGAAAAAATAACGGGGCCGTGGAGCGCGCCGCACTTGCTATTGGCGGGCAAGGGCATTATCGACCCCGCGCCCTGGTGGGATGACGACGGCAAGGCCTATTTGCTGCACGCCTGGGCCAAGAGCCGCGCGGGCATCA